>RFSP01000265.1 GCA_009923895.1 Betaproteobacteria bacterium
ATTGAAAAACCGCCGCAGCATCAAAATGGCTTCCAAGTCATTTTCAAACGCCAAATCGGCCACACCGCTCTTGGTGGTGTGGGTCAAAGCGCCCCCCAACTCCTCGGCTGTCACCTCTTCGTGCGTCACCGTCTTGACCACCTCGGGCCCCGTGACAAACATGTACGAAGTGTCTTTGACCATGAAAATAAAGTCGGTGATCGCGGGGGAGTACACCGCGCCGCCCGCACTCGGACCCATGATCATGCTGATCTGCGGAATGACACCACTGGCCAAGACGTTGCGCTGAAACACCTCGGCGTAACCGCCCAAAGAAGCCACCCCTTCTTGAATGCGCGCCCCCCCCGAGTCGTTGAGCCCAATCACCGGGGCCCCCACTTTCATGGCTTGATCCATGACCTTGCAAATCTTCTCGGCGTGCGACTCTGACAAGGCGCCGCCAAAGACGGTGAAGTCCTGGCTGTAGACAAAGACCAAGCGGCCGTTGATCATGCCGTAGCCCGTGACGACTCCATCGCCCGGGATCTTTTGGTCGGCCATGCCAAAGTCGGTGCACCGGTGCTCGACAAACATGTCCCACTCTTCAAACGTGCCTTCGTCGAGCAGCAATTCAATGCGCTCACGGGCCGTCAACTTGCCTTTGCTGTGTTGCGCAGCAATGCGCTTCTCGCCGCCACCCAGTCGAGCCGCAGCGCGCTTCTTTTCCAGTTGTTCAATGATGTCGTGCATGAGGGGTACTCCACGTTGGCATGCAGATGCGATCAGTGCAAAAGTTCAAGGCCATATTCAGTTCAACAGGTCCAGCAACCGTTGTGCGGCCACCGAGGCGGCCATGCGTCCGGCTCTGACCTCCTCTGTCATCCCAGACAATGCCTGGTGAACCGCCGGATGGTGTTTGAACCGAGCCCGCAAACCGGACTCGATGCGCTCCCACATCCAAGCCAGGTTTTGTGCCTGGCGACGCTCCACCAGTCGGCCTGTGCGGTGTTGCATGTCCCGAAATTGCGTCACGGTCTGCCAGAAGGCCGGCAATCCGGTGCCCTTCAATGCACTGAGTTGCAAGACCTGCGGATGCCACACGTCGACCTCGTGGGCGCCCTGCCCAGGCCGGCCATGCAGGCCAAAAATTCTCAGGGCGCTGGTGATCTGGGCACGCGCGCGGGTGGCGGCAGCCTCGTCAATGTCGGCTTTGTTGATGACCACGAGATCGGCAAGTTCCATGATGCCTTTCTTCATCGCTTGCAGGTCGTCGCCTGCATTGGGCAGCTGGAGCAACAAAAACAAGTCCGTCATGGCCGCCACGGCCGTCTCGCTTTGGCCCACGCCCACCGTCTCGACAATGACAATGTCATAACCCGCTGCTTCAAACACCAGCAACGATTCACGGGTGCTCTGGGCCACACCGCCCAAGGTACCGCTGGAAGGACTGGGACGGATGAAGGCCTGCTCCGCCGCGGACAGGCGCTCCATGCGCGTCTTGTCACCCAGTATTGAACCGCCTGACACGCTGGACGATGGATCGACTGCCAGTACCGCCACCCGATGCCCTTGTTCGATGAGGAACAAGCCCAAGGCCTCAATGAACGTGCTCTTGCCCACACCCGGCACACCGCTAATCCCTAAGCGAAATGCACGACCGCTGTGAGGCAACAAGGCGTTGAGCAAGTCCTCTGCACGGCGGCGATGATCGGGGCGCGTGGACTCCAGCAAGGTGATGGTCTTGGCGATGGCCCGACGCTGCGCAGGGCCGGGCGCGCCCAGCACTTGGCGCATCAGCGTCGCCTCTTCAGCGGGCAAAGCGTGCGGTGCCATCATCCCAAGGGGGTGTGTCTGTTCGCGCTCAAGGCAAGTCCGCTCAGGCCAAAGCCTGCCGAATGTGCTCCAGCACGTCTTTGGCGCTGGCCGGTATGGGCGTCCCAGGGCCGTAAATGCCCTTCACGCCCGCTTGATACAAAAAGTCATAGTCCTGCTGCGGAATCACGCCGCCCACGAAGACGATGATGTCGTTGGCGCCTTGCTTTTTGAGCTCAGCAATGATGGCCGGCACCAAGGTCTTGTGACCGGCCGCCAAGGTGCTCACCCCCACCGCGTGCACGTCGTTTTCAATGGCCTGTCGAGCGCATTCTTCGGGCGTCTGAAACAGCGGCCCCATGTCCACATCAAAGCCCAAATCAGCGAAGGCCGTGGCCACCACCTTCGCGCCCCGGTCATGGCCATCCTGGCCCAACTTGGCGATCATGACGCGAGGCCGACGACCGTGCGCATCAGCAAACGCGGCCACTTCACCTTGCAACTTCTCCCAACCTTCTGCGGAATCGTAGGCAGCAGCGTACACACCGGTCACCTTTTGAATGTCGGCGCGATGGCGCCCGAAAACTTGCTCCAAAGCATCGCTCACCTCACCCACGGTGGCGCGCAGGCGGATGGCGTCGATGCTCAACGCCAGCAAATTGCCTTGCCCGGTGCGGGCGGCCTCGGTCAACGCAGCCAGGGCCTTTTGCACGGCGGCGGTATCGCGCGACGCCTTGATGCGCGCCAAGCGTGCGATCTGCCCCTCACGGACCTTGACGTTGTCCACTTCCAGAATTTCGACCGCGTCTTGCTTGGGTGGCTTGTATTTGTTGACACCCACAATCACATCGCGCCCGGAGTCGATGCGCGCTTGCTTTTCAGCCGCGCTGGCTTCGATCTTCAACTTGGCCCACCCAGAATCGACCGCCTGGGTCATGCCGCCCATGGCATCGACTTCTTCAATGATGGCCCACGCCTTGTCGGCCATCTCTTGCGTGAGCGACTCCATCAAATAGCTGCCGCCCCAGGGGTCCACAACGTTCGTGATGTGCGTTTCTTCTTGCAAGATGAGCTGCGTGTTGCGCGCAATGCGGGCACTGAATTCAGTGGGCAGCGCAATGGCTTCGTCAAAGCTGTTGGTGTGCAAGCTCTGCGTGCCGCCAAACACCGCCGCCATGGCTTCGATGGTCGTGCGCACGATGTTGTTGTA
>RFSP01000266.1 GCA_009923895.1 Betaproteobacteria bacterium
CTTGGGCATGCGGCTGCCGGTGGCGGTCAAGGAGTTGGACGCCGACCACGCACCACTGCTGCTGGCCAACTTCATCGTGGGCGGCTCGCCCAGCTCGCGCCTGTGGGTGCGGGTGCGCGAGAAGGAAGGCCTGAGCTACGGCCTGGGCACGGAAATCAGCTTCAACCTGCACGAGGCCTCGTCCATGTTTACTGGCCAAGCGGCCTTTGCACCGTCCAACCGAGCCCGCGTGGAAGCGGCCATCCGCGAAGAGCTTGGCGAGCCCACGGAAGCCTTGCAAGACTCCGAGCAATTGGAGCAGCAGCTCAAGCAGGCGCAACTGCCCCACGAAGCCGAGCAGGAGGCCATGAAGGAGCTCGGCCGGATCAAACGCATGTCGGAATCTTCGAGCGAGTACTCCATGCTGCGCACCTGGCTGGAGTGGATGTCTGAACTCCCTTGGAAAGCTCCCGAAGCCTTGCACATTGACCTGGACGAAGCGCGCAAGGTGTTGGAAGCCGACCACTACGGCTTGGCCCGAGTCAAAGACCGAATTGTGGAGTTCTTGGCCATCAAAAAACTCAACCCCACCGGACGCGCGCCCATCTTGTGCTTTGTGGGCCCGCCCGGCGTTGGCAAAACTTCTTTGGGGCAAAGCATCGCGCGGGCGCTGCAGCGGCCCTTTGTGCGTGTATCCCTGGGCGGTGTGCACGATGAAGCAGAAATTCGAGGCCATCGACGAACCTATGTGGGCGCCATGCCCGGGCACATCATCCAGGCCCTGCGAAAGGCCCATGCACGAGACTGCGTCATGATGCTCGACGAGATTGACAAGATGTCAGCCAGCATTCAAGGCGACCCCACCGCCGCCATGCTCGAAGTGCTGGACCCCGAACAAAACAGCACCTTTCGAGACAACTACCTGGGCATGCCGTTTGACTTGAGCCGCGTGGTCTTCATTGCCACGGCCAATGTCATCGACCAAATTCCAGCGGCCTTGCGGGACAGGCTGGAAGTGATTGAACTTCCGGGCTACACGCTTGAAGAAAAACTGGAGATTGCCAAGTCCTACCTGGTGAGTCGTCAACGTGACCTGAGCGGCCTGACGCCCGCCCAGTGCCAACTCACCGATGACGCCCTTCGCAAATTGGCTTCAGGCCACACGCGAGAAGCCGGTGTGCGGCAGCTGGAGCGTGAAATCGGCCGTGTGATGCGCCACGCCGCGGTGCGGGTGGCTCGCGAGCCCACCTCCGAAGTGCGAGTGGACATCGAGCAGCTGGAGTCCATTTTGGGCCCCGCACCGTTTGAGCATGAACTGGCCTTGAGAGCCGGCATGCCCGGCGTGGCCACCGGCTTGGCGTGGACACCGGTCGGCGGCGACATCCTCTTTATTGAGGCCACGCGCGTCAATGGCGAGGGCCGTTTGATCTTGACGGGTCAGCTCGGTGACGTCATGAAAGAAAGCGCGCAAGCGGCACTCACCTTGGTGAAAGCCAGCGCCCCTCGATTGGGTCTGGCCAGCCGACTCTTTGAAACCCACGATGTGCACCTGCACGTGCCCGCCGGGGCCATTCCCAAAGACGGTCCCAGCGCAGGGGTGGCCATGTTTGTGGCCTTGGCTTCACTGTTTGGCGATTGCAATGTGAAGCCCGACGTCGCCATGACCGGCGAGATCAGCCTGCGCGGATTGGTGTTGCCGGTGGGCGGCATCAAGGAAAAAGTGCTGGCCGCAGAACGCGCCGGCATCAAAACGGTGCTGCTGCCCTCCCGCAATCGCAAGGATTTGGTGGACATTCCCGCCTCGACCCAACTGGCATTGAAATTTGTTTGGCTCGACAACGTCACTCAGGCGCTCGACGCGGCCCTCAACGGACGGGCCAAGCATCGGGTGGAGGAATTTCATTTGGTGTGAGTGGCTTCAGGTTCTATCAACACCCCCTGAAGCGGCACTCGCACATCCACCAGGGTGCCGCCGCCCTCGACCGTGCCCACGTTGAGTGTGCCGCCCAAAATCGCCACCCGCTCCGACATGCCCAAAATGCCCAGGGGACGCTCCTTTTTTTGAGATCTATTTTCATAGCCCACCCCGTCGTCTTGGACACGCAGTTGCACCTCATCGCCTTGTGAGAGATCGAGCATGACGTAGACAAAGCTCGCCCTGGCATGCTTGCGGATGTTGTTGAGCGACTCTTGCACCACGCGATAGAGATTGTTCGACACTTCAACAGACAACCTCGACGCCAACTCGTGGGGATCCAGAACCTCCAATTCCACCGTCAATTGGGTGCTTCTTCGAAATTGTTGGATCATGGAGTCCATGGCACTCTGTAAGCCCAGATCGTCCAACATCTGCGGTCGCAATCCGCGCACGATCCTTCGCAGGGAGTCCAAGGCTTGATCCGAGATGGAGGCTGTCAACTCCGCCAACGCCATCACGGTTTCAGGGTGCTGAGACGCCTGCCTCGACATTTCCATCAAATTCAGACGTATGGCCCCCAGTTGCTGCTGGAGTTCGTCGTGGAGTTCGCGCGCAATGCGCTGCCGCTCAAGCTCGGTGGCCAGATGTTCCTTGGCCAGCAAGCCGCGCAGCGTGCGCTGTGACTCCTGCAGCTGCAAGCGCACCTCAAGGGCTTGCGAGATGTCATAAGCAGTGACAACACCTCCATGGATTTTGCCGCTGCCGTCGACAATGGGTGCGTAACTGCAAGAGACCGTGACTCTCTTCTTTTGGGGGCTCCTTCGGTCGGCGTATTGGATCTCTTGGACCCCTGATTGACCTTGCAGCGCAAGGCTCAATGGACGCTCGTGCACCGGCAATTCACGGCCTGCAGCGTCGTGTGTGGAGAATTTTTCTGCCAATTGCTTTCGAGATTTGGGCGGCCAATCTCGATCGGGAATGCCAAAGATCTTTTGAGCGGCGGGGTTGGCCAAGACAATATTGCCTTTGACGTCCTCCACCAACAGGCCCACTTGCAAGCTTGACACCGTTGCGTCGATCAGGCGCTGCTTTTTTCTGGCCA
>RFSP01000267.1 GCA_009923895.1 Betaproteobacteria bacterium
CACATAGGCAAACAGGGCCACGATGAGCGCGGTTTGAGTGAAGTCGCGGCTTTTGGCCACCTCGCCGCGCTGACGGGCATCACGGAGTTTCTTGGCGGTGGGTTGTTCGGTCTTCTCGCTCACGGCCGGACCTCCAAGCGCAACAAAGGGTCGAGGCGGGAGGCCCAGAATTTCAATTCCCGCAAGGGTTCCAGGCTGTAGTCAAACAAGGTGGTGGCATAGAGAATGAGCACAAAAATGCCCAGCGCGCTCTTGATGGGCATGGCCAAAAAGAACACCTGCAATTGCGGCGCAAACCGGCTCACCAAAGCCAAACCCAGCTCGGACAAAAACATGGCCACCAGCACCGGTGCCGCCAGCAACAGAGCAGTCATGAGCAGACGGTTGAATTGTTTGAGCAAGAGCTCAGCCGCATCCACGCCCCAGTGAGGCCAAAACTCCAGGGGCGGCCAAAGGCGGTAGCTGTCATACACCAGACCCAAGACCACTTGGAGCCCACCGGACACAAAGAAAAACGTGATGAAGGCAAAGCCCACCATCAACCCCAATGGAGAGCTGTCGTGGCCGGTCATGGGATTGAGCGTGGCCGCCATGCTGGCGCCCCGTTGGTTGTCCACGATGAAGCCCACGGCCTCCATGATCCAAAACGGGATGGCCACCAGGTAGCCCAGCATGATGCCAATGCTGGCTTCTTTGATCAGCAGCATAAGCAACTCAATGCCCGTGGGCAGCTGTTGGGTCATGAGCATGGGCGCCACCAGCAAACCGACGCCAGCGGCAAAGCCATAGCCCATGGTGCGCGGCACCATGGACCGGTTCATGAACGGGGCCAGCAAAAACAAAGGCATGACCCGTGCTTGCACCAGACTCAAGGCCGACAAGAAGCTCTTGATGTCGTGTACAGACTCGTACAGCGGGTGGGTCACGCGAATTCCTTCATCGGGCAATGCGGTGGAAGCTCGAAAAGACGGTGATGGTGTAATTCATCAACTCGCCCCCCACCCATCCGGCGGTCAAAAACAGCGTCACGCCCACGGCGATGAGCTTGACGGCAAATGACAGGGTTTGTTCTTGAATCTGTGTCAGCGCTTGCACCAAGGAAAACAAAGTGCCCACGATGGCAGCCACCAAGATGGTGGGCATGGACAGAATCAGGGTCAGGTACAAGGCCTGAACCAGAAATGAAGTGATGTCAGAAGAAGTCATCGGTAGGTGAGGACCAGTCCTTGAATGAGGCGAGTCCAGCCGTCAGCCATCACAAACAAAAAGAGCTTCAAGGGCAGAGAGATCATGACGGGTGACACCATCATCATCCCCATGGCCAGCAGCACGTTGGACACCACCAGGTCAATGACCACAAACGGCAGAAACAGCAAAAAGCCGATCTCGAAGGCTTCAGTCAGTTCGGTCACCATGAAGGAGGGGACCAGCACAATAAAGTCCTTGTCCTTCAACCCCGCGGAAAGATCTTTTCCCCACAGTTCGCGGGCTGTGCGCACAAAAAAATCTCGCTGGCGGGGATCGCTGTGCTTGTACATGAAGTCCCGCATGGGTTCGGCGCCTCGTGCCACGGCCTTGAACATGCTGTCCACGCTGCGGGCAGAAGCCGGCTCTTCTCTGACTTTTTCGTAGATGTTTTGCCCCACTGGCGCCATGATGTAGACGGTCATGATCAGCGCCAAGCCATACAGAGCGAGGTTGGGTGGGATTTGCTGAACACCCAGCGCATTGCGCACCAACGACATGACCACCGAGATCTTCAAGAACGTGGTGCTGACCACAGCAATCGTGGGCACCAGCGCCATCAGCGCCAGGGCCAGAGCCAGGGCAATGGGGTCAAAGGTCACGCCTGGCCCTCGGGTTCTGCAGAGCTTCGCGGCGCATGCAGTTCGTCTATGGACACGCCCAAGCGGTTGTCCAAGTCCACCAAATGCCCTTTGCCAATGAGGGCGCCGTTGGCCCGAATGGACACGTACTGCTGGGCCGGACGGTCCAGCGTGAGCGTGTCGCCTGGCTGGAGTTGGGTCAGTTCGACCCACGGTACCACTTTGTGTCCCAGGTCGAAGCTCAAGCGAATGGGAACGCTGTGTGCAGAGGCTTCTTCGGGCACCGCTTCGGTGTCAAGTGCAGAGCCGGTAGCGTCTGCCGAAGGGGGAGGTGAAGTGTCATTCATAAGGATGGGGGCTCCCGCCACGGTCAAATGGTGATCATCGAGATGTGCTGCCACGCTCCAGCACTGGCCCTGCAAAGGGTCGGTGCGAAGCATCAGCTGTCGCGAGGCGTTCAAGAACGGGTGAGTGACAAAAACCACGTCGCCCCGCTCCAAGCCATGAAACTGATCCGCTGGGACGTCGCTGGTTCCCAAGGTCAAGCGCAACAGCACGGGCACTTGCGAGAGCGCGGGCTCATCGGTGGGTGCGGGTGACAAGTGGGCTGCAGCGCGTTCAACCAGGCTGGCCACGTGGATCAGACCGAGGCTGTCTGCATGCAAGATGGCATGCACCTGATCCCCCTGCGGCGAGAACTGCAGGGTGACGGCCAGCATGTGGGCCGTGCCGGAGGGGCGCCCTTGGGGCTGCGGATCTGCGCTCACGTAGCGCGCATGGCCGCGGCCTGCGGCCGTGAGACTGTCGGTGAGCCAAGACAGGGCTTGCTCTCGTGCAGCATCGAGCCACACCGGGGGCAGATCGGCCCAGGTGAGGCCGGGCGTGCCCGCTGCTCCCACGTCTGCCTCTTGTGCCGGAGATTTTGCCGAAGATTCTGCCAAAGCACCCGATAAAGCGCCCGACATCCAGTCGGCCAAAGCCGACTCCGGGAGATCCAAAAACAGCCGGGCACCGGCCCATTCCCATCCGAGGCGATGCATGCCTTCAAGGGTGGGCCAGGGGTGGTCCACATCCTGCACCACCTTCAGGCTCAGCGTGGCGCCGTCGCCTTGGGCGGGTGAGGTTGCAAGCGGCAATGCCCCAC
>RFSP01000268.1 GCA_009923895.1 Betaproteobacteria bacterium
CGTGAAGATGCGTCCCTCGTTGGAAGACCCTGGCCAATGCAACGAAGCCAGCACCGTGCTCAGGCATGACAACTTGGCTGTCGGCAAGGACACCGTACTCCTGGAGGAGCCTGGGGTGGAAACGGCCGTCCCGGCAGCAGCGGTCTGGGTGGCACAAGAAGCCGCCAGCGCTCCAGTGGCCTTGGTCAAGACGATGCGCACTTCAAAGGTGGCCACGGTTGAAAAAGGGGCGCTCAAGCGGCGCGCTCCTTCGGTCTGGGCCACGGCCGCGCTTGCAGCACCCCAAAACAGCGCGCCGCAAACGAGACCGCTCCAAACCCCGCAGTCCACCCAAGCCCACCCCCTTTGCGAGGTGGGCTGTCCACACGTGACCTGCACAACGTCAGTAGGTGATGGTCAAGGTCCGCTGGTTGTTGGCCGTCCCCGACGTCACGGTACCGTCCTGCCCTGCGGCAATCGTGCCGTGGACATAGTAGGTCTGCCCTGTGTTGCCATTGCCACTGAGGCCCGTCAACGAGGCATTGGTCGATGACGAATGCGTGGAGCTGGATGACAGGTTGAGTGTGTAGGCCAGGCCGGTCGACCCATCGGTGATGGATGCATTGTCCAAAGCCAAGCCGTAGCCATGGGTGTTGGTGCAACGAACCGCAAAGTTGGTGCTGGCGGTCGATGCCGAAGTTTGGAAAGAGGTGTAACTCAAACCGAGATTGCCGATGGTGCCGGTGGCTCCGCTGCCATTGAAAATCTCACACTTGGGCGTCAATGTCATGTTGACATTGAACTGTCCCGCTGCACTGGCTGCGTAAGCCGGTGCCGAGGTGATGAGAACCCCCGCGCCCATGGCGGCGATGATGCTTGCTTTGTATCCCACTGTGTTCACTCCTGGTCTAACTCAGACCTCTGGAGGGCCTCCGCCCGTCGGAAACCCGGCCTGGAAGACTAAGAGCAGCTCTGCGCAGGAGATTGCGAACACTCAAAAAGGACTCGGGGCTTCTGCCAACCAGCAGCCCCAGTCTTAGGGGGTGTGGGAGAGGCGGATCAGAGCGGGTACACCTGCACCGATTGCGCGGGCAAGGTCAGGCTGGCCTTGCCAGTGGCATCGGTGGTCATAGCGCCCGCACTGCCAAAGCCCGGGCTCGAGGTGATGGATGCAGGCAGATTGCTCAAGCTGACGGTCGCTGCCGCGGTGCCGTAATTGATGAGCACCAAAGCCTTTTGCGTGCTCGCATGGCGCTGAAACGCCAAGACCGAGCCCGATGTCGTTGGATATTGATAGGTGCCAGCGTTCAGTGAGGGCCAGGTGTTGCGCAAGTTGAGCAAACTTTTGTAGTGACTGTGGAGTGATGAGGTCACTCCAACTTGGCTGGCCACGTTCTGTGAGGTGATATTGCTGGCCACTGCACGGAACGGTGTGGACGTGCTGAAGCCCGTGGACTGTGACGTCCAACTCATGGGAGCACGCAAGGCCGCGTCGCCCGACAGGCCTGAGCCCGATCCCATGCCGATCTCTTCACCGTAGTAAACAAAAGGCGTGCCTGGCAAAAGCAAGTAGGTGGCTGCGGCCAAGCGGTACTTGGCCAGGTCTCCACCCAACTGGTTCCAAAGTCGGTCGCCAGCAAAACTGTCATGGTTGGCCAAGAAAGTGGCCATGCCCGCAGGCGCCGTCTTGAAGTAATCCGCCACCGCCTGCACAGACGAGGCGTCACCCTTGGCGGCTTTGATCACCGCGTCTTTCAGGTCAAAGGCGAAGGCGCTTCCACACGACGAAGCCGCCCCAAAGGCTTGAGGCGCATCGGGCCCTTCGCACACCAGGTATCGCTTGTCATAACTTTTGACCAGGGTCTGCACCGCATTCATCACGGTGTGACTTTCTGGCTGCGAATTCCATGCAGAGGCCCCGTTTTCAACGAGGTTGCCCACCGCATCGAACCGCATGCCATCCACGCCCAGATTCAGCCAAAACCGCAGGTTGTCGTGATGGAATGCCCGCACCTTGTCGTTTTTCCAATTGAAGTCGGGCATGCCTGACCAGAACGCGGCAAAGTAGTAGCCGGTCAACGCGTTGTACCAGGGGTTGGTGCCAAAAATGCTCCAGCCCGAGGGGGCGGTGTCTTGCCAGACGTAGTAATCACGCTGCGCATTCAGGCGCGAAGAAGAGGCGTTCAAGAACAGCGGGTGCTTGTCACTGCTGTGGTTGATGACGTAGTCCAAGATCACACCCATGCCCCGCTGATGCGCTTGGGCGATCAAGGCCTTGAGATCGTCCAATGAGCCGTAATCGGTTTCGATGTCTCGGTAGTGCTTGACCGCGTAGCCGTGGTCACGGTCTTGGCTTTGCATCACGGGCATCAGCCACAAGCCCTTGACGCCCAGGTCTTGAAGATAGTCGAGCTTGGAGATGAGGCCCTGAAGATCTCCCACGCCACGACCGACGTGCACCCGCTCGTGCTCGGGCCCGGCCTGGTGCAGGGCTACACCGTCGACGGAGAGCCGGCGCGGGCGACCCCCACCGACGATCCGGGCCGCATGAGGGTATGGGACGAGTGGCCCGAGTTCGACGTCGCGTTCGTGGCCCGGGACGTCCCCGCCTTTGGATGGAAGCGGTTCCGGCTCACGCCGTCGGGACCGTACCCCGACGAGGTCGATGACGGACGCCGGATCGCCACCGACGACCTCCTGGTGGAGGTCGCGGACGACGGGACCCTCACGGTGACGATCGGCACGCACACCTTCACCGGTCTGGGCCTGCTCGAGGATCGGGGCGACCGCGGCGACACCTACGACTTCGATGCGATCCCCGACTGCCTGGCGAACCGCGCGCAGGGCGGGCTTTGATCCATCACAGGCGACCAATAGCTTCATTCGCTTTCTCCCCGGGTTTTCGTCTGTAGGCCACTCCACCTTGGAGCGAAGCTATTGCCCACGCCTAACAGGTCAAGCACTCTGGCGCAGCTGTGGTCGATGATCGAT
>RFSP01000269.1 GCA_009923895.1 Betaproteobacteria bacterium
ACCTTGCTCGCGCAGCGGTGGGCACAAACCCAGGTGCAAGATGCACAGCGCGTGGGCATGCGCCGGGTGCACTACTTGTCCATGGAATTCCTCATGGGGCGGGCCATGCACAACGCCTTGACGGCTTTGGGGCTGGACCAGGAGCTTGCGGCCGAGCTGGGTCCTGAGGCACCCAGCCTGGCCACATTGATCGAGCACGAGCCCGATGCCGCTTTGGGCAATGGCGGCCTGGGCCGCTTGGCCGCGTGTTTTTTGGATGCGTTTGCCACGCTGGGGCTGCCGTCGTTTGGCTACGGCTTGCGCTACGAGCACGGCATGTTCGCCCAGGTCATTCAAGACGGCCGCCAGGTGGAGCGGCCGGATGAATGGCTGCGCCACGGCACCCCGTGGGAACTCATGCGTCCGGAGCTGCGATACAACGTGGGTTTTGGCGGCATGGTGGCCAACGAAGCGGGCTTGCGGCGTTGGCTGCCCGCCGAGACGCTGGTGGCACAGGCCTTTGACTTCATCGTTCCGGGGCACGGAACGACGCACGTGTCCACCTTGCGTCAGTGGAATGCCCAAGCCTCACGCCCCATCGACTTTGATGCGTTTTGCCGGGGTGACCATGCAGCCTCGGCTCAGCACCTGCACAGCGCCGAGGCGCTCAATTGGGTGCTCTACCCCGATGACAGCACGCCGGCCGGTCGTGAGCTGCGCTTGCGCCAGGAGTTCTTCTTGGTCAGCGCGTCATTGCAAGACATGCTGGCGCGGCATGTGCGAGAAAAAGGCCAAGTCGACACCTTTGGCCGTGACAACGCGGTGCACCTCAACGACACCCACCCGGCCCTGGTGCCTGCCGAATTGATGCGGCTGCTGCTGGACGAGCACGGCTTGTCTTGGGAGCAGGCATGGGGCATCACACACCAGGCCGTGAGCTACACCAACCACACCCTCATGCCCGAGGCGCTGGAGACCTGGAGCCTGCCCTTGTTTGAGCGCATGCTGCCGCGCCACCTGGAGATCGTCTACGAAATCAACGCGCGGTTTTTGCACGAGGTGCGCACCCGTTTTCCTGGCGACGAAGCCCGCGTGGCGCGCATGTCGCTCATCGATGAGGGGGGAGAGCGCCGCGTGCGCATGGCCTCGCTTGCGGTGGTGGCCTCTCACAAGGTCAACGGCGTGTCGGCCCTGCACTCCGATTTGATGGTGCGCACCCTCTTCAGTGACTTTGCGCAGATGTGGCCGCAGCGTTTTCTCAACGTCACCAATGGCGTGACCCCGCGCCGTTGGCTGATGCAATCCAATCCGGGCTTGAGCGCCTTGATCGATCGCACCATAGGCTCACAATGGCGACAAGACTTGAATCAGCTGCAAAGCCTGCGCGCCCACGCCGCTGACGTGCGCTTGGGGGCGGAGTTTTTGCAGGTCAAGCGGGCCAACAAAGTCCGCTTGGCGGAGTTCATCCGGCGCGAAGTGGGCGTGTGGGTGCAACCCGAGAGTCTTTTTGATGTGCAAATCAAGCGCATTCACGAGTACAAGCGGCAACTGCTGAATGTGTTGCACGTGGTGGCGCGCTACCAGGCCATCTTGGCCAACCCCACGTTCGCCTGGCAACCTCGCACGGTCATCTTTGCGGGCAAGGCGGCTTCGGCCTACGTGGCCGCCAAGCAAATCATCCAGCTCATTCACGATGTGGGCAAGGTGGTCAATTGCGATCCGCGTGTGGGCGACAAACTCAAGGTGGTGTTTCTGCCCAACTACGGCGTGAGCCTGGCCCAACTCATCATTCCTGCGGCCGATTTGTCGGAGCAAATATCCACGGCCGGCACCGAGGCCTCTGGCACCGGCAACATGAAGTTCGCTCTCAATGGCGCATGCACCATCGGCACCTGGGACGGAGCCAACATCGAGATGGCCCAAGCCATGGGGGAAGATCAAATGTTTGTCTTCGGCCTTCGGGCCGACGCCGTGGCCCGCATGAAATCTCTGGGCTACGACCCCAAGCTCTACATCGAGGAAAATCGTGCCCTGCAGGCGGTCTTGCGTGCGTTGGGAGACGGCACCTTCTCTCACGGCGAGCCCCAGCGCTATCAAGATTTGGTCAACACCTTGACCACCCGCGACCCGTACATGCTCATGGCTGACTTTGCCTCTTATGTGGACATGCAACTCGAAGTCGATGCGTTGTATGGGATGCCGCAGGCCTGGGCCCAACGCGCCTTGCGCAATGTGGCGGGCATGGGCCCGTTCAGCGTGGACCGCACCATTGGGGACTACGTGCGTGACATTTGGGCGCAAGCGCCCAGCTTGTCGGCGCGCTGAAGCCCGCCGTCGCACACGGCACACATGGTGAGCGACCACGATCTTCTGGCGCTGTGCGAGGCTCGCCACCCCGACCCGTTTTCGGTCTTGGGCATGCACGCCGATGCCCAAGGTCGTTTGTGGGTGCGCGCTTTTTTGCCAGGCGCCGTCCGTGTGGCGGTGCATGACACCCTCAGTGGCGAATGTCGGGTGGTGCTGCAGCCCCGCGCTGTGGGGTCCACGCCCCACAGCGGTCTGTTCGAGGGCCGGGTGCCTCGGCGGCGTCAAGCCTTTGACTACCGTTTGCACGTGCAGTGGTCATCCGGTGCGGTGGGGCTGTGGGGCGATGCCTATCGCTATGGGCCGTTGATTGGCGAGGCCGACCTGCACTTTTTGGCCGAGGGCTCTCACCAGCGTCCCTATGAAGTGCTCGGCGCTCACGCCATCGCCTTGGGCGAAGGCCCCTATCGCATCGAAGGGGTGCGATTTGCGGTGTGGGCCCCCAACGCGTCTCGAGTGAGCGTGGTGGGCTCCTTCAACGACTGGGACGGTCGACGCCACCCCATGCGATCGCGCGGGGCCTCGGGCGTGTGGGAGCTGTTTGTGCCCCACGTGGTGCCAGGTGACTTGTACAAGTTTGAAATCCGCACGCACGAT
>RFSP01000270.1 GCA_009923895.1 Betaproteobacteria bacterium
CCTCGGCCACCACCCCGTCTTGCACGGCCGTGAGGATGTTTTCCATTTTCATCGCTTCGATCACAGCCAACTTCTCACCTGCCACCACCTTTTGCCCCGGCTTGACAGCCAACTGCGTCAGCAGTCCCGGCATGGGTGAGAGCAAGAAGCGACTCAGGTCAGGGGGCACCTTGTGAGGCATGAGTTGGTGCAGCTCAGCCGCCCGCGGCAACAACACCAAGGTTTCAATTTGTGTGCCGTTATGAGCCACGCGGATGCCCAGGGGGTTCTTGGCACCACTGCGCTCCACTTGGGCCGTAAAGGGCTTGCCATTGCAGGTGCCCACCATCAGCAAGTTGCCCAGTTTGGAGGCGCTTTGAATGGCAAAGTGACGCTCCCCAATCACCACATCGGCCTTGGCCGCGGTGGCGTCGAATTGGTCGATGCGCACGGGGTGGTACACCGCGTCGGTCTGTGTGGCGCCGAGCACCGCCACAACCAAATCGGCCGAGGTCTTCACGCCGTGACCGGGCAGCTGTCCAGATATCGCAGCCGACCGCTCCCGGGCCTTGCGCCTCACAAAAGCCGCCAGCGCCACCAAAAACATCGGATCGTCATGCGGCACGTCTGCGGCGGAGAAGCCCTTGCCGTAGTGCTCGGCAATGAAGCCGGTATTGAAGTCGCCCTCCACAAACTTGGGGTGGGCCAGCAATGCCGCCTGGAACGGGATGTTGCTGTGAATGCCACGGATGACAAAGCTGTTGAGCGCATTGCGCATGCGAGCGATCGCATCATTGCGGTCGGCGCCGTGCACGATCAGCTTGGCGATCATGGAGTCGTAGTACATGGGGATCTCGCCCCCTTCGTACACACCCGTGTCCACGCGAACACCCCCGCCTTCGGGCATGGGCAAGGCCGCCTCCATGGTCGCCGCAGGCGGCTGGTAGTGGACCAGACGCCCCGTAGACGGCAAGAAGTTTCTGAAAGGGTCCTCGGCATTGATGCGGCATTCAATGGCCCAGCCCGTGCGGCGCACCTCTTCTTGGGTGAACGCGAGCTTCTCGCCAGCAGCCACGCGGATCATCTGCTCCACCAGATCGAGCCCGGTGATGCACTCGGTCACCGGATGCTCCACCTGCAGCCGGGTGTTCATCTCCAGAAAGTAAAAGCTTTGGTCTTTGCCGACCACAAACTCCACCGTGCCTGCGCTTTGATACTTCACCGCCTGAGCCAGGGCCACTGCCTGAGCGCCCATGGCCTGGCGGGTGGCCTCGCTGATGAAAGGCGAAGGGGCTTCTTCAATGACCTTTTGATGCCGCCGCTGAATAGAGCATTCGCGCTCATTGAGATACACCACGTTGCCATGGGCGTCACCCAGCACCTGGATTTCAATGTGTCGAGGCTCTTCCACAAACTTTTCAATGAAGACGCGGTCATCGCCAAAGCTGTTGCGGGCCTCATTGCGGCACGACGTGAATCCCTCGAAGGCCTCTTTGTCGTTCCAGGCCACCCGCAGACCCTTGCCACCGCCCCCGGCGCTGGCCTTGATCATCACGGGGTAGCCAATCCCCTGGGCGATCTTGACCGCTGCCTCGGCAGATTCGATGGCATCGTTCCAGCCGGGAATGGTGTTGACCTTGGCCTCGTTGGCCAATTTTTTGGAAGCGATCTTGTCGCCCATGGCAGCGATGGAGTAGTGCTTGGGTCCGATAAAGACCAAGCCTTCCTCCTCCACCCGTCGCGCAAAGTCCTCGTTTTCTGACAAGAACCCATAACCAGGATGAATCGCCTGCGCACCCGTTTGACGGGCCGCAGCCAGGATCTTGTCCGCTACCAAATAGCTCTCACGACTGGGGGCGGGCCCCAGCAGCACTGCCTCGTCGGCCAGAGCCACGTGTCGGGCATCTTTGTCAGCCTCGGAGTACACCGCCACGGTCGCAATGCCCATTTTGCGAGCCGTCTTGATCACGCGGCAGGCAATTTCACCGCGGTTGGCAATCAGAATCTTGGTAAACATCTTGTGCTGCTCCTGGCGGTTCAAAGCGGAATGTTCCCGTGCTTGCGCCACGGGTTTTCCAGCTTTTTGTCCTTGAGCATGGCCAGGCTTCGACAGATGCGCTTGCGCGTCTCATGCGGCTGAATCACATCGTCGATGAAGCCACGCGCACCGGCCACAAAGGGGTTGGCAAATCGGGCCTTGTATTCGGCTTCGCGGGCCGCCAACTTCTCGGGGTCGTTCTTGTCTTCGCGGAAGATGATTTCTACCGCACCTTTGGCCCCCATCACAGCAATCTCGGCATTGGGCCAAGAAAAGTTCACATCGCCCCGCAGGTGTTTGGAGGCCATGACGTCATAAGCCCCGCCGTAGGCCTTGCGGGTAATGACGGTCACCTTGGGCACCGTGCACTCGGCGTAGGCATAGAGCAGCTTGGCCCCGTGCTTGATGATGCCGCCGTACTCCTGGCTCGTGCCCGGCATAAAGCCCGGCACGTCAACAAAAGTGATCACAGGAATGTCGAACGCGTCACAAAAGCGAACAAAGCGTGCCGCTTTGATGCTGCTGCGGATGTCCAGGCAACCCGCCAAGACCTGCGGGTTGTTGGCCACGATGCCCACGGTCGCGCCAGACATGCGAGCAAACCCAATCACCACATTCTTGGCATAGTCGGGCTGCAACTCAAAGAAGTCGCCGTCATCCACCACCTTGAGGATGAGCTCTTTGATGTCGTAGGGCTTGTTGGGGTTGTCGGGCACCAGGGTGTCCAAAGAAAAGTCCACCCGCTCCGCCGGATCGCCGCTCGGGCGCAAGGGGACGCCGCTGCGGTTGTTCAACGGCAGGTAATTGAAAAACCGCCGCAGCATCAAAATGGCTTCCAAGTCGTTTTCAAAAGCCAAATCGGCCACACCGCTCTTGGTGGTGTGGGTCAAAGCGCCCCCCA
>RFSP01000028.1 GCA_009923895.1 Betaproteobacteria bacterium
GCTCCATGGCCTTGGACTTGCCGACGGCTCTGGGCAGCCTTTGCGTGCCCCCCGCGCCGGGGATGATGCCCAGCTTGATTTCAGGTTGACCAAATTTTGCAGAGTCGGCGGCAATGATGAAGTCGCACATCATGGCCAACTCGCAACCCCCACCCAGGGCAAAGCCGGCCACGGCGGCGATGACCGGTTTGCGCACCTGCCGCAGCGTCTCCCAATTGCGCGTGATGTAGTCGCCCAAATAGGCATCCATGAAGCTGTAGTTGGCCATGGCACCGATGTCAGCGCCTGCCGCAAAGGCCTTTTCACTGCCGGTGATGACGATGCATCCAATGGCCGGGTCGGCATCAAAAGCCAAGACAGCATCGCCGAGCTCATCCATGAGCTGGTTGTTGAGGGCGTTGAGTTGCTTGGGACGGTTGAGCGTGATAAAGCCCGTGCGGCGCTCACCGTCACCGCGTGTATCGACCAAAATCAATTCATAGCCCATGTCGGTCTCCTCTGCGCAGATTTCATTCACTGCCAAGCACTATAGCCTCAAGGTCGGTCTTGCAATGACAGCGCCTGCCGTGCCTGCTGCGGCAACTTGTCCATGACCAAATTCACCCAGGTCTCTTCGTCCTGGCGAATCCGGATGCGCACCGGCAGGTACTGAAATGAAGGCGCAAACCAGGCTTCCACAGCCAAGTCATTGCTGGATTGATTCTCCCGTTTGGGCTTGACATAAAAAGTGGGGATGTCCCCAGCGGGAGTGTTGACGGTTTCTTGGGCCGCAATGTCATAGGTCCAGCGATCCACCCGGCGCGGCAGCGCCAGCGGCACCTCCACGGTCTGTCCCACGCTCAAGCGTTGCGGTTGGGTGGTGAACAGCCAAGTCAACTGAACAAACTGACTGGCCGTGTCTTGGATGCCCGGCATGCTGGGCGCTTCTTTGCCTCCCGCCAAAAGCACCCTTTGAGGCTCAAAACGCACGGTCACGCGTC
This sequence comes from Betaproteobacteria bacterium, assembly GCA_009923895.1. GTDB lineage: Bacteria > Pseudomonadota > Gammaproteobacteria > Burkholderiales > Burkholderiaceae_C > Rubrivivax. The sequence continues at coordinate 981 of RFSP01000028.1, forward strand.
GAGGGGCAAAGAAAGACACCTGGGTTTCTTCGTCATACCGCCCGGGTCGAAGACCTTGGTCTGTGATCTCGCCATCGCTGGTCATGCGACGTTGCAGCAGCGGCGCAAACGACGGGCCAATGAACACGTCCAGATGAACCTGGTAGCGCCTGCCTTGGCGCAGCCACTGGACGGCCGCTCCGCCCTCCACAGGCCCTCGGTAGTAGCCCGTGAGCGCGTAGGTCAGCTTTGTCGAGGGCGGCCACTCAAAGGCCGACGCAGCGGCTGAAGCGACACCCGAGGCGGGCACTTCGGGCGTCAAGGCCTGGGCTGGCGCAGAAGAGGCCTGTGCCACTGTGACCGCGGGCTCAGGCTGCACGGCGGCTACGGGGTCCATGGCCTTTTCGACTTTCGGGGCCGCTGCCGCATCGGGCGCAGAAGCGGCAGGCTGTGGCGCGGCGGCCACTTGCGGTGCGACCGGTGGTACAGGTGGTGCCACCGGCGCGCGGCTCCTTGCCGGAACCGGCAGCGGGGCGGTGGGGGCGAGCTCCCGCACAAAGGCCACCTCCATGCGCTTGAGAGCGTCGGCCGCCCCATCGCCCAGCCAGGCCTCCTGCGACATCTGCGAAATCTGTTGGGCCACCCAGAGGTGCGCCACAGTCACCCCCAGTGCCAAGCCCCACCAGGCCAGACGTCGCCGGCTGGCAGAGCCGAGGGCGTCTTTCATCTCAAGCCCTCAGGCGCCGGCCGCACCCAGAAAACATGACAGGGCCGCCACTGCGCTCAACCGAAATCTCAGCACCAACCAACGAGACAAGCCCAAAGGGGGATAGAGGTGGCGGTCCACGGCGTAGCACAGCAGCAGCACCGCCCCCAACACCACCATCCCAGATTCGGGCGGCATCATCACGCCCACCCAGGCCAGCAGAGACGGCACGACGCCCCACACCCACAAGCGAGGCTGCGGCTGCGGTTGCTGGAAGGCCACCCCCCAGTAAATGCCCCCGAGGAACGACACGATCACCGCGCCATAGGCGCTGAGCGCCAAGGTCACGTAGGGATAAGCCTCGTCAGAAACCACCCACACCAATGCAGCGCCCAGGACAAACGGAATCAGCCCCGCGTAGCCCAATCGCTGCGCCCACTTCTGGTTGTCGTCCACCCCGTCAGCCTTTCTTGCTCGCTTGGCTCAATTGCTTCTCGATGTGATCGGCAGGCACAGCCCCTGGCAGTCGGGCACCATCCTCAAAGACCGCCGCGGGAGTGCCCTGCACTCGGTGCTTTTGTCCGAGCTCGGTGTTTCGGTCCAACGCCGTGGTGTCACATTTGGTCGTGGCTCTGGGCGGCACCACCGCTTTGAGCATCCAATCCCGCCACACCTTGGCTGGATCCTTGGCGCACCACACGTCTTGCGCTTTGGTGAGCGAATCCGGTCCCAAGATGGGGTACAGGAAGGTGTAAATGGTCACATCCTTGACCTTGGCCAAATCGGCCTCAAAGCGCTTGCAATAGCCGCAATTGGGGTCCACAAAGACCGCCATCTTGCGAGCGCCAGTGCCCTGCTTGATGACCACTGCATCCTTGAAGGGCAGCTTGGGGAAATCAAAAGCCGTCAACTTGTCAATGCGCGCTTGGGTCAGGTTGGTGCGGGTCTTGGTGTCAATGACCTCGCCTTGCACCACAAAATTGGCCTGGTCGTCGGTATAGACGATGTCCGTGCCCATGCGCACTTCCCACAAGCCCGGCACCGGGGACTTCACCACTTCATCGATCTTGGGCATGTTGGGCCAGCGCTCGGGCAAGGTCTTGCGGATCACCGCCTCTTGGGCAAGTGCCAAACCCCCAACCATGACCGCCGCCAAGGCCAAAATCGTCGCAATAGACCTGTGCAAAAAATTCATATGCGTCTTCATGAGTGCAAGGCTCGGGCTGTCAACGCCTTTTTCAGCGGCGACAGCGAATGGACCACATTGAGGCCTTGATTGCGCAAGACTTTCAACGCGGGATGGTTCGACGAAAACAAATGCAGCAGACCGTTGGTCAGCTCGCCCATGGCGCGTGTGGGCCACCACCGCTCGCGCGCATACCGTCGCAACAGCTTTTCATCGCCCAATTGACGAAACGGTTCGCGACTTTGAATGACACGGGCCAAACATTCCACATCGGCCAATCCCAAATTCAGCCCTTGTCCGGCCAGGGGGTGAACCGCATGTGCAGCGTCTCCCAACAGCACCCAACCGGGGCCGCACACCGGGTGCGCTCGGGCCAAGCGCAAGGGCCAAGCCACCCGCTCGCTGCTCAGCTTCAGACCCCCCACCGCCCCATGGGTGGCCTCCATCAAGGCGTTCTCGAACAGGCCCGCCTCCATGTCCATGAGCTCTCGGGCCCGCGCGTCGGGCGCGGACCACACCAGTCCATAACTGCAATCCGGTTGTGGGCGGTCAAATGGCAGCAGCGCCACAATGTCGGGCGATCTGAACCACTGACGCGCCACGCCGGCATGGGCTCGATCGGCCACCAACCGCGCGGCCACGCCGAAGTGGCCATACGGATGCACCTCATTGCGCACGCCCAATGCCTCGCGGCTGATCGAGTCGCGTCCGTCAGCCACTGCCAATAGGCTGGCGGGCACCGTGCGATCCACACAATGGATGTGGGGTGCAAATTGCACGGCATGGCTCAGCACAGACTCCAGGGCGGCTGCATCCACAATCCACGCCAGCGCCTCCACCCCTTGTTCAAAGGCTGAAAAGCCCAAGTGGCTGCCCGCTTGGTCGCCTTCGATGCGCATGTCATTGACCACCGTGCGTGCGTCGGATGGCAACGCGTCCCAGACCTTCAAGGTCTTGAGCAAATCCACGGAGCGCACGTTCAGCGCATAAGCACGCACATCGGGGGCAGGTTTGGGCGCAGGCGACTGAACTTCCAGGGCCACTTTCAAGCCTTGACGCGACAGCGCCAAAGCCAGGCTCATGCCAACGGCACCGCCCCCTCGCACACAAACATCGTGGTGTTGCATGCTCGCATTGTAGGGACCGCAAAGGCGGCCGTTGGCGAGCGGGCACAATGTCCCCTCGCGCTTCTTTTCAACCTTGTTTCTCCTCCCCGCCTTGCAACTTCGCACCTGGCACCTGTTTGCCATCGCCGTTCTCATTTGGGGCACCACTTGGCACGCCATCATTTACCAGCTGGCCGAAGCACCGGCCGAGTTTGGCGTGGCCTTGCGCTTTACGCTGGCCGGCCTGCTGGCCTTGGCATGGGGATGGCGCATTGGGCAGCCGCTCACCCTGTCAGGGCGGGGGCACACATTGGCCGCCACCCAAGGTTTGCTCATGTATTCGGTGTCTTACCTGGGGATCTACCACGCCGAACGCTTTGTGCCGTCGGGGTTGGTGGCGGTGGGCTACAGCGCTTCGCCGCTCATGCTGGGCTTGGCCGCTCGACTGCTGTGGGGAACCCCCCTCTCATGGCCTTTGGTAGTGGGTGGGAGCCTGGGCGTGTGCGGTGTGGCCCTGATCTTTTGGCCGGAACTTTCACATGCGCAGGCCGATGGCCGCACAGCCTGGGGTGCGGCGCTGACCGCAGCAGCAGTGTTGGTGTCGACGGCTGGCAATGTCGTGGCTTCTCGCAACAAGGCCGCCGGACTGCCGTTTTGGACCTCCATGGGATGGGGCATGTGGTACGGCGCGGCGGTGTCTTGGTGCATCGTCTGGGCCACCGGCCAAGGCCCGTCCAAAGCACCGTCTGACTTCAGCCTCGCCTGGACGCTGTCTTTTGTGTACTTGTCCGTGTTTGGCACGGTCATCGCATTTGCCTGCTATTTGGCCTTGCAGCAACGTTTGGGCTTGGCCCGCACAGGCACCATCGGGGTGGCCACCCCACTGGTGGCCATGGTGATGTCCATCGCACTGGAGGGCTACCGGCCCCAATGGATCAGCGTGGTGGGCATCGCACTGACGGTGCTGGGCAGCACACTGGCCTTGGGCCTTTGGAGCCGCAGAACCGCCCGCGAATAAAATCATGGATTCCGCCCTCGCGCGGCTTCTATCGGAACCCCCATGTCCCTCCAATGCGGCATCGTCGGCCTGCCCAATGTCGGCAAGTCCACCCTCTTTAACGCGCTCACCAAAGCCGGCATCGCGGCTGAGAATTACCCGTTTTGCACCATCGAGCCCAATGTGGGCGTGGTGGAGCTGCCCGATCCGCGTCTGTCTCAACTGGCGGAAATCGTCAAACCCGAGCGCATCGTCCCCGCCATCGTGGAGTTCGTCGATATTGCAGGGCTGGTGGCGGGTGCCAGCAAAGGCGAAGGGCTGGGCAACCAGTTTTTGAGCCACATCCGCGAAACCGACGCCATCGTCAACGTCGTGCGCTGCTTTGAAGACCCCAACGTCATCCACGTGGCGGGCAAGGTGGACCCCATTGCCGACATCGAGGTCATACAGACCGAGTTGTGCCTGGCTGATTTGTCCACCGTTGAAAAAGCCCTGGTGCGCCACACCAAGGTGGCCAAGGCCGGAGGCGACAAAGAGGCCCAACGCCTCGTGGATGTGCTCAAAAAATGCGAGGCCGCGCTCAACCAAGGGCAGCCCGTGCGCAGCATTGACTTCAGCAAAGAAGAACGTGTCGTCCTCAAGCCGCTGTGCCTGATCACCGCCAAGCCCGCCATGTTCGTGGGCAATGTGTCGGAAGACGGCTTCGAGAACAACCCCTTCCTCGATCGGCTGCGCGACTACGCGGCCCGCCAGAACGCTCCCGTGGTGGCCATTTGCGCCAAGACCGAGGCCGAGTTGGCCGACATGGACGACGCCGACCGCCTGCTCTTCTTGCAGGAAATGGGGCAGGACGAGCCCGGCCTCAACCGGGTGATTCGCGCCGCCTTCAAGCTGCTGGGGCTGCAGACCTACTTCACCGCTGGCGTCAAAGAAGTGCGCGCCTGGACCATCCACATCGGCGACACCGCACCACAAGCCGCGGGGGTCATCCACACCGACTTTGAGCGCGGCTTCATCCGCGCCCAGACCATTGCCTTTGAAGACTTCGTGGCCTGCAAGGGCGAACATGGCGCCAAAGACGCGGGCAAGATGCGCGCGGAAGGCAAAGATTACGTCGTCAAGGACGGGGATGTGTTGAACTTCTTGTTCAACGTCTAACACCGTCATTGCGAGGGCCCCGAGGGGCCCGAAGCACCCTGGAAGCGCTCCACTCCGTCATTGCGAGGGCCCAGCAGGGGCCCGAAGCAATCTCTAACCTATTGATTTATATAAACTTTTAGACCACCCAGCTGCACTCGCAGTGACTTAAGAAAACCGTCACCCCCTCCATCCTTAGCACTCCCATCAATAGAGTGCTAATATTCAGGGAACCAAAGCTTCAGGGTTTACTCTCAGTCAACCATGAACACATCATCTTCTACCGCGCTTTCCATCCGCGATCCTTGGTCGCTGGTGCCTTCGCTGGGCAACCTTGACGCCTACATCGGTGTCGTCAATCGGCTGCCCATGCTCACGCAGCAAGAAGAAACCGACCTGGCGCGCAGACTCAAGGACCACGGCGACGTCGAGGCCGCGGGCCGCTTGGTGCTCTCCCACTTGCGCCTGGTGGTGTCCATCTCGCGCCAATACCTGGGTTATGGCCTGCCCCACGGCGACCTCATCCAAGAAGGCAACGTGGGTCTCATGAAGGCCGTCAAGCGTTTTGACCCCGACCAGGGCGTGCGGCTGGTGAGCTACGCCATGCACTGGATCAAGGCCGAGATCCACGAGTACATCTTGCGCAACTGGCGCATGGTCAAGGTGGCCACCACCAAGGCCCAGCGCAAACTGTTTTTCAACCTGCGCTCCATGAAGCAAGGCTTCAAGGCCGATGCCTTGGACGGAGAAACGCACCGCAGCACCTTGACCCCGTCTGAAGTGAATCGCGTCGCTTCAGAACTCAACGTCAAGCCCGAAGAGGTCGTGGAGATGGAGACCCGCATGTCTGGCGGTGACATCGCCCTCGAGCCTCAAGGTGACGACAGTGAAGAAGAATTTGCCCCCATCGCCTACTTGGCAGACGATCGCCACGAGCCCACTGCCACGCTGGAGGCTCGTCAACGCGACTGGCTGGCCAGCGACGGCATCTCGCAAGCCCTGGCGGCCTTGGACGATCGCAGCCGCCGCATCGTGGAAGAGCGCTGGCTCAAGGTCAATGACGACTCCACAGGCGGCATGACCTTGCATGAGCTCGCCGCCGAATTTGGTGTCAGTGCCGAGCGCGTGCGCCAGATTGAAGCGGCCGCCATGAAGAAGATGCGCAAGGCCTTGGAGGCCGCTGCGGCCTGACCCCCGGTCTGACCCCGGCCTGACCATGCCCTGAGGGCCGTTGGCCCACCGTCAGCGCGAAGCTGCGAGCAAGAGCTTCAGGTCGTGCGCCAGAGCGGCCGCACCGGTGCCATAGCGGGTGAACAAGCGGATGCGTCCTTGCGCATCAAACACGTAAGAACCGGCGGTGTGGTCGATGGTGTAGCTGGTGGGCGTCTTGCCAGCCACCTGACTGAAGATCACTTTGAAGTCGCGGGCGGTGGCTTCGGTCTGCTCTTGGGTTCCTCTTAAAGCCACAAATCCGCTTCCGAAGCTGTCGACATAGGCTTGCAGCATCTGCGGCGTGTCTCGCTGTGGGTCCACGGTGATGAAGATGCCCTGGACCCGCGCCCCGTCTGCGCCGAGCTCACGTTTGACGGCTGCCAACTCGGCCAGGGTGGTGGGGCACACGTCTGGGCATTGGGTATATCCAAAGAAGACGACCACCACTTGACCCTTGAAATCTGCCAAGGTGCGCACCTGGCCAGATGCATCGGGCAGGGTAAAGCCTTGGGCGTAATTGGCACCCGTGATGTCAATGGCCGAAAACGACTCTGCGGGACGCGAACACCCCCACATCCCGCCCAGCACCCCTGCGGTCAGTGCCAGGGCCGCGATCCAAAGACCGCGCCGTCGCGGCGCCACAGTCACAGCGTGGGCTGCCATGGCAAGGTGTAATGGTCGATCAACAAGGCGGCAAACAGCAGCGACAGGTGCCAGATGGAAAACCGAAACGTTTGGCGTGCCAAGGCATCGCTGTAATTTCGCCAAAGTTTGTAGGCCAACTCGATGAACTTGGCGCCCAGCACCACGGCGCTGATCAAATACACCCACCCACTCATGCCTTGCACAAAGGGCAATAGCGTCGAGGCAAACAACACCAGCGTGTACAGCAGCACCTGCAGCCTCGTGAACTCCGAACCGTGGGTGACGGGCAACATGGGCAGACCCGACTTTCGATAGTCCTCGGTTCGGTACAAGGCCAGCGCCCAGAAATGCGGGGGGGTCCACAGGAAAATGATCAGGCACAAGATGAGCGCCTCGGGACCCACCTCATTGCGCATGGCAGCCCATCCCAAGACCGGCGGCATGGCCCCTGAAGCGCCTCCAATGACAATGTTTTGCGGAGTGAGCGGCTTAAGAATGACCGTGTAGATGACGGCGTAGCCCACAAAGGTGGCGAAGGTCAGCCACATGGTGAGAGGGTTCACCCACACCCACAAAATGGCACTGCCCAACGCGCCGAGCACCGCCGAGAAGAACAAGGTTTGAGGACGGGTCAATTCGCCTTTGGCTGTGGGGCGCCAAGCGGTGCGGGCCATGCGCGCATCGATGTGCTGCTCGATGAGGCAATTGAAGGCTGCCGCGGCGGCGGCCACCAACCAGATTCCCACCGTGGCGGCGGCTGCCACGGGCCAATCAGGCCATGAGGGTTGCGCCAGCAACATGCCAATGAGGGCACAAAAAACAATGAGCTGCACCACCCTCGGTTTGGTCAGTACGTAGTACTGCGACCATCGAGAACGAAGAGCCTGGGACGAAGCCATTGGGTTTGACATGCGGGGCAGATTCTAGGCAGATGTGAGCGATCGAGCCGCGGGCGATCGGGCAAAGTACGGCGAGGCTGTCGCTGACACACACCACAGCCAGGTGGTGACGCACACCAGGGCCGCTGCCCCGGCTGAATGTCCCAGCGCCGCAGCCAGCGGCCACCCGAGGACCACATTGGACAAACCACTGCCCAGTTGCCACAGCACAAGCGCCCACAGCGTCCAAGCCCAACGACGACCCCGGCCGCCCTGCAGCTGCCAAAGCCGCCAAGCCAAAAGCGTCACCGCGCCCACCACCGCCCATGCAAACAAGCGGTGCGTCATGTGAATGGCCACCAAAGCCTCCATCGACATCACCTCGCCCGAGGCGGTCATGCCCAGCTCTCGCAGCAAGGTGAACCCTTGCGCAAAATTCATGGCCGGCCACCACTGGTCATTGCACTGAGGAAAGCCTGTGCAGGCCAAGACGGCATAGTTGGTGGACACCCAACCGCCAAGGGCCAGCTGCAGCCACAACACCGCCATCGAGGCCAAGAGGAGCCGACGAAGACCCGCAGGCAAGTCGAACTGCGCACCCTTCCAAGCCACGTGCTGCCTGACCAGCAAGGCCAACAACACCATCCCACCCAGCAAGTGGGCGGTGACCACGGCGGGGTAGAGCTTGAGGGTCACGGTGTACTTGCCAAACAGACCTTGCACGATCACCCACGCCAAGGTCAGAGTGGGCCACAGGGGCGAATACGGCAAGGTTTTGCGATCCCACCAGGCGGCGATGGTCATCACCAAGATCAACAGACCCACGGTCATGGCCAGGTAGCGGTGAATCATTTCGATCCAGGCCTTTGTGGGAGTCACGGGGCCATCGGGAATGGCAGCTTCGGCCGCCTGGATGTGGGCCGAGGCGCCGACGGGGCTGACATGCCCATAACAACCTGGCCAGTCCGGGCAGCCCAGGCCCGAATCGGTCAGCCGGGTGAAGGATCCAAAAACCACCAGGTCAAAAGTCAAGAACAACGTCAGCGCAGTCAGCGCCGCCAATCGGGCCGAGGTGTTGCGGCCGCGCTGGCGCAGCCATACAAGCGCCAGCGGCCCCAGGGCGATCAACAGCACCAACAGCGACAACCGCAACAAGGGCGCAAAGTTCACCAAAGGCACGTCGGCTTGCATGTTCAGCGCCCTGCCTGGTCCCAACCCGCCGATGCCCGCATCAGCCGATCCAAGTCACGCTTGAGTTTCTCAGGGACGGGGTCAGCCGGCGAACGCATCATCCACTGGCCAAATGGATCCACCATGTACAGGTGGTCAGCCAAGGTGTGACCAGGCTGTGGCTGCAGCCAGCGGGCCAGCTCAGATGCGGGCACTCGCAAGATGTGCATGGCGCCAGGCGCCTCCACAGCGGCCCTCAAGGCAGGGGACAACGGCTCATCGGAGGCGATGAGCCACACTTTGTCCAACCGATCGCGATCACGGCCCAACATTTCTCGCAACTGCCGTTGCATGTACAGGTGCTTTTCGCACTTGGCGTCGCATGGACCCAGGCTCACGGTCACCAGCAACCACTGTCCCAAGAGACGCTGCGCAGACACCGGCTGTCCGTCCAGGTTCGTGAATGGGAGGTCTTTGGGCAGGGCCTGAGAAGGCGAAATGAGGGAGCTGTAATTGGTGCGCGCCTGCGGACGGACCACGTAATAAGTGAAGTACGAGGCCACCACCGGCGCCGCACACGCCAGCAAAATCAACAGCATCTTGAGCCGACCCATGGCCGTGCGGCGCTGCTGTGCATCGGGGACGCTCACCGAGTGAACGGTCAGGCTCACAGGTTGGTCCGCAGCCTGTGCCCCCCGCTGATCCACGGCGGGCTCAACGGGCTCGTCGCCGGGGCCGGATGATTTGAAACCAGACATACAAACCGATCGTCAGCGCACAAAGCGCAAACCACTGAAAGGCATAGCCGTAGTGCTTGTGAATATCGCTCGAAGGCACAGGCCAGTCGCGCAACAAACCGTCTTCGTGCTCGCTTGCTTCTTGGAGAATCGCCAGGGGCCGCAGGGTCAAACGTGCCTCTCGGGCAAATGCCACCAGATCAAGATTTTGCCGGATGCGGCCCTCCTGCGCTGAAGGGCCCCCTGGCAATTCGAACACGCGTGAGGCAGAGGGTATCACTCGCCCTTGAACCCACACGACCCCTTGCGGTGTGGGGGGATCCATGACCTTGGTGCGATCGGTCATGTCACGAGGTTGCCAGCCTCGCTGAATGAGGACCGAGCTCCCGTCTCGCAGCGTCAATGGGGTGAGCACATAAAAGCCCGTGCGCCCATTCATGGGCCGGTTTTCAAGAAAGACCGTCCACGCCGTCTGCCATTGCCCTTCCAACCGAACGCGGCGATGGGTCTGGCTGGGCACCTCAGACAGGTCTTTGGCCAGGGCGTCCTCTTGCAGGGCAGGCCATGCACCACGCGCCAACTGCTCGGCCGCCCATTGCGTCTTCTGGGCCGCGCGATCGAGTTGCCACCATCCCAAGCGGGCGGTCGCTACCACCACCAGCAACGCTGCAACCGGGATCATCCACGCAGATCGTTTCATGGCGAACTCATGGCTGAAACAAGGCACGCCCGCGCGAAGACGGCCTCTGAGCCGCGGTGGAATACACTGAACCCATGAAAGTTGTGATCGTCCTCATGCTACTGGCGGTGTTGGTGGCCCTGGGCAGTGCCGGAGGCCTCATGCTGCGCAAAGGCCGGCAACCAGGTGCACAAGACAGTAGCATGGCCAAAGCCTTGGCTGTGCGCGTGGGGCTGTCCATTGCGTTGTTCTTGCTGATTTTGGTGGCATGGCATTTTGGCTGGATCCGGCCCACGGGCATCCCGCTGTCCACTTAAAGCCTCGTGAAGCCACCTTGGGCCACGTGAAGCCCCTCAGGCCACCTCAGGCCAAATTCCAGGTCTTCAAGAAGACTCCCAGAAGCAAAAGCGCCGCTCAAGCGGCGCTTTGCACGAGAGCCCCGTGGGGCCTGGCGTGGCTCAGAGCCAATACACCAAGAAGTACAAGCCCAACCACACCACGTCCACAAAGTGCCAGTACCAAGCGGCCCCTTCAAACCCGAAGTGGCGCTGCGGCGTGAAGTGGCCCTTCATCAAACGCAAGGTGATGAACAACAACATGAGCATGCCCACAAACACGTGGAAGCCATGAAAGCCGGTCAACATGAAGAACGTGGAGCCGTAAATGCCAGAGCTCAACTTCAGGTTGAGATCTTTGTAGGCATGGGAGTACTCATAGCCTTGAACGAACAAGAAGGTCACTCCCAGCGCGACCGTGATCCACATCCAGAAGATGGTCTTGCTGCGCTCGTTGGCAATCAAGGCGTGATGGGCAATCGTGAGCGTCAGACCCGAGGTCAACAACAACGCGGTGTTGATGGTGGGCAGCCAGAAAGGGCCCATGGTGCCAAACGCTTCAATGGTGCCCGCCGGTGAGGCAGTGGCCCCACCGCCGGCGCTCGGCCAAATGGCTTTGAAATCGGGCCACAGCAGCTGGTGCTCCAAGTTGCCCAACATGGGCAAGGCGTGGACACGGGCCCAATACAGTGCCCCAAAGAACGCCGCAAAGAACATGACCTCAGAGAAGATGAACCAGCTCATGCTCCAGCGGAAGGACACATCAATCCGGTCGGAATAAAGTCCTCCCTCGCTCTCACCAATGGCCTGGCGGAACCATTGGAACAAGACGGTCAACCAAGTGACCAAGCCCGCCAGAAGCACCCAAGCGCCCCAGCCCTGCCCGTTGATCCACTGAGAGGCGCCGTAGATGACCAGCAGCATGCCGCAGGCCACCAGCACCGGATGGCGCGAGGGCGATGGAATGAAATAGTAGGGCGTGCTGCCCGCGGGCGTCATGGCCGACATGTTTGACTTCTCCTCGAACCTTTAATCTACCAAATCCCTGGTTGACACGGGTGACCCGCTTTTTGCGTCACACCTTCGCGTCACC
>RFSP01000271.1 GCA_009923895.1 Betaproteobacteria bacterium
TTGCGCCTCGTCCAAGGCCGGCAAGGCGCCTGCGAGCGCCGGGCTGTGTCGCACCGCCGCGTAGACCATATTGGGCAGGCGCACATCCTGACCAAACACGGCCCGACCATCGGACTTGACGGCCGCGTCCAGACGGTGGGCAGGACGGCCGATCTGCCGCCATGCGGCTGCTGGCTTGAGGTGGACTTCGCCCGAGACGGCCTGGGTGGCCCGGGCGGCATCGGCCGCCAGCTCCCCAAAATGGGCCGACAGGCCCAGTGATGCATGCCGTACGACGCCGTTGTCGACCACGCACTCTTGGGGCGGGCGTTGCCAACGAGAAGCCGCCGCGCCCACCAACTGCGCGCGCGCCGACGCCGCGGCCCAGCGCATGGGCTCCCAGGCATCGGCCACGCTGGTGGAGCCGCCCGTCATGTTGATGCCCAATTCACGCGCGATCTTGGAAACCATCCAACGACCGGCGGCGACCGCTTTGGATTCATGGCCCGGCTCGGTGCTGTCGGGGTGCACCGGCAAGCTCATCAACATCACGGCCACATTGCCGTACAGCGTGTCATGCCCTGGAGCGATGAGCTCGATGCGCGCGAGCGGCAGGTCCAACTCCTCGGCCACCAGCAGCGCCAAGGCTGTGTGCACCCCTTGGCCCATTTCGCTGCGCGGCATGGCCAATTGCACACCGCCATCGCGTCGCACGCGGATCCAGCCATTCAGCGCCACCGCCTGCGTGGGCGAGGAATCACTGGAGGCGAGCAGCTCGGGAGCGCCCAAACGGCTGCGCGGCGGCAGGCAGGCCCAGCCCACCACCAAGGCGCCTGCCGCGCCCACACCACTCAACAACCAGGTTCGACGTTTCATGAATCAGCCTATTGAATCAACCCCTTAAGCCAGCGTCACCACAGTGCGTACCGTACCCGCACGATCTGCGGTGGCTTTGAGCTGCAGCACCGTGCCGCGAGGCGCGCGCACCAGCCACTCAGCCACCGCACGGTCGCCCGTGATGTCGCGGTTGGGCAAGAAGGCCTGCAGCGAGCCCTTGGGGGCATGGCCTTCGAGTTGTGCACCCACAATGCGCTCCTTGCCATGCGCCAAATTCGCGCCGGCAGGCAGGGTGATTTCAAACACGGTGCCGCGGGCCACCTTGCGCTCCAGCGCGCGCTTGCTGATGTAGCTGGGCAGGTAGCCCGCATTGCCCACCACCAGACGCACGCGCCAAGTGTCTGCGCCCACGGCCTCGGCCGAGGCCTGCAAGAGTTCCAACTTGGGCAGCGACAGAGCCAAGGCCTTCAACCACCCGGGGAAGCGCGCCGCCTCGCGTTCACGCAGGTGCACCGGCGGGTTGCGCCAGTAGTTCATGCGGTCCCAGCCGCCAATTTCCACCGGCCCCAGTTGCGGGTGCACAAAGGGGTACCAGTCCACGTGGGCCTGGCCACCACATTGCTCATCACTCCACTTCAAGAGCTTGAGGTCATCTTCCACCGGGTGCTCTCGGTACCAGTCGATCCACTGATAGTCGTGTATGCCGGCTTCTTTGTTGGGCGCCCAGATTTCCACCGTCCAAAACAGGGCCCCCATGTGCTCGTAGACCCAGTCTTGCGTGCCGGTGATGACCTCCTTGGGGTGGTACTTGAAGTCATGGAAGGTGCTGACGGCCGGGTAGCCGGTCAGCTGTGCACCCAGCTCCGACAAGCGCTTGTACATCCACAAATCTTCAGGCGTCATGTCGTCGTCGCTTTGCGTGCCCATGGGTCGCAAGATGACACCGCTGTGGGTGTGAAAACTCACCGCAGCGCCAATATTGGGGTGCTTGACGATGAAGTCCACCATGGCCCGCACCTCGGGCTCGCTGGTGGGGTAGGGCCCCGCACCCATTTGCTCAAACTCCTGGCGCCAATAGGCCGGGAAGTTGCGGTTCAAATCCAAGCCCTCACGGTCGCGGTTGACCTGAATGTTCACGCCATTGAAGTTGGTGAGCAACCCTTCCGGGATGAGCCGGTAGTACTCACCACCAAACTCGCCAGGCTCGCGCGCCACCATCAGGCGTGGGTCTTGCGCGCACTTTTTGTAGGTGCCATGCGGGTCGGGAATGCGCATGGTCAACATGCGGCCGTCGCCATCCACGTCTTGCACCGTCAGGCCCTCCACTGGCACCTCATCCCAAGGGTAGGGACGGGTGGACGAGCGGATGTGGCGCGGGCGGTCGGCCATGGCCAGCTCGGCGCCATCGGGGTTGAGGCGCGGCACCAGGTAGATCACGCGCGTGTCGAGCAGATGGGTGATGTCGCGGTCAGCGCCATAGCCGCTGGCCAGTTGGTGCAGCCAGTACAGACAGGCCGTGCTGGCCGTGAGCTCGGCCGCGTGGATGTTGCCATCCACCCAAAACGCGGGCTTGTCGGTGTCCACGCCTGTGGCGGTCTGTGTGATGACCAGGACCCAAATGTCACGCCCTTCGTGGCTCTTGCCGAGTGAGCGCAGCTCCATCAAGCCCGGGCGGGCCTGCACATAGGCTTTGAGCAACTCGGTGAGCGCGTCGTAGCGGTAGAAGGTGTCAAAACGCGGGGTCGGCAAGGCAGTGGAGGTCATGGAGTGGGTCAGTCGAGAAACAGTTTGATAAGACCGCGCAGGGTGATGAGTTGCGCGGGGGTGGAGCGCTCTTCCAGCAAGTTGGCCATGCGCTGCTTCAAGCGGGGGCTCTTGGCGGCGCGGCGCACGAGAATTTCTGTCAACCACGGGTGGTAGTTGACGCGGTTGCCCTTTTCATACAAATCGAACTTCGGCTGCAGCACCGCCAACGACGCCAAGTACCGCTGCGCCAGCGCCTCGTCGCCCAAGCCCTCGGTGCGAGCGTCCAGCAGCGCTTGTGCGGCCAGCAAGCCCGTCTCCATGGCCTTGCCGATGCCTTCACCCGTGAAC
>RFSP01000272.1 GCA_009923895.1 Betaproteobacteria bacterium
TATGATGGCCTTGAAACACGCCGCCATGTGTATTGCGACTCTCATTTCAGCATCCTCCGCACGGCGACTGGATGGGCTAATTTGGCGCATCAATCCCGACGCGCCAACGCCAGATAAGCACCCAACCCCACCATGGTCACGCCCGATGCCCGCGTCAGCCAGCGCGACCGGGTTGAACGGCCTGCTTGCGATTGAAGCAGTCGATGGGCACCCACCACGGCCGCCACGTCCACCAAGGTGTTGAGGGCCACGCAGATGCTGCCCAGCACCACCAGCTGAGGCACCAGGGGCTCACTGACCGACGTGAATTGCGGCAAGAAGGCCAAGAAGAAGAGGGCCGTTTTGACGTTCAAGGCCTCCACGGCGATGCCTTCAAAGAATGCGCGTCGCACGCCTTGTGCGCGCACGGCATCCGCGGGTTGGGAGGGACGCTTTTGCATGAGCAGGCGCAGACCCAAATAGACCAAGTAGGCCGCACCGATGTACTTGACCACGCTGAAAGCCATTGCGGACTGCGCCACCAACAGCGACAAACCCAGCGCCGCGGCCAGCACATGCAGCATGCCGCCCAAACCCGTGCCCAGGCACGAGGCCAGACCTTCTTTGCGCCCACCCGCAACCGTGCGCGCCACCACATAGGCCATGCCCGGGCCCGGGGTGATGGCCAGGACGATGGCGGCTAACAAGAATGGGATGAATGACATGATGATCGCTCAGAGTTCACAAAAGGTGGAGGCCATGTTGGTAGTCTCCATGTTGAAAGTCTATTTGAGACTGCGCTTAGACTGACGGCTTCAACCCCCGAGTGTCCTGGGTCCTGCTTATGCTGTTTGATCACTGCAAAGAATGCCGCAAGTGCTGTCATGTGGAGCCGGGTTATCCGCCTCTGGAGATTCCCTTGCGTCCCGCAGAGCGCAAACAACTCGGCCGTGTGCAAGTCAAGACCCACTGCCGTTTTCTGGGGGACGGGGGTTGCAGTCTCGGGCAAGACAAGCCCTATGCCTGCTACCAGTATCCGCTGTCATTCGACCCACACACGCTGAGCTTTTATTTTGATGCGGACTGTCCGCTGTACGACCGCTACCAACAGCAACTGCGCCAAAAAGGGTCCGAGGCGATTGCCCACCTCAGCAAGGTGGCCGAGACGATTGCGCAGATGATGGGCACCGACCGTCGATTCCTGCAGCGCAACCATCAACTCGACGTGGACTACTTTGAACTTCTGCCTCTGGAAATTCCCGAGGATGTGCGCGATGCGCTCAAGCGGGCGGCAGATGTTCAGAAATGATGGACCTCTTCGAAGCTCAGGTCGTAGTCCATCGTCAGCTCCTCATCGGGGGCGATGCGCCGCAGCGTGCGAAACGTGCCGTCCTTGAGCATCTCCAGATTGGGCCGCTTGTGGTGGTTGAGATAGATGGACAGTCTGACCACGTTCAGACCGCTTGAGGGAACCCAGAACTCGGTGTCGTCGTAATAGCAAAATGTCTTCAGCAGCCGCCGCAGCCCAGCGGGCAGGCCTGCGACCGATTCCTTGGGAATCCGAATTTCGCGGTCTTTGAAATTGCTGTGAAAGGGGTCGATGCCTTTGGGCACGGCGCGGATCGCGAAGACACCGATGCCGTGAATCGGGGAGGGCCGGAGCTCGCAATATTGGTGCTCACGCAAGCGCAGCAGGAGTTCTCGACTCAATGGCCCAGACGGGGACTGCTTCTGGCGGGCCATGGCTAGAGATACCTCTGTGCGTCCCAGCGTCTCCTCTTGCTGCGCTGCAGGCGATTCCAGTCGCGGCGCTCGAAGTCTGTAAACAGCGGCGAGGTCTTGTCTTGGGTCAGCGGATGATCTGCAGGGCAAATGGCCAAGGAGTAGATCGGCTCCACATGGTTCACAAACAAGCGCTTGTAAGGGTAGTCGCCCACGGGCCCAAGGTTGTAGCTTTCGTAGCCGTTGTCCAGAGTCCATTGTGCTGCGAGCAAGCAGGCGTAAAGCCCGGGCGAGAGGCTCGAAAAGTCTGGATTCCACTGGCAAAAGCTGCCGTAGACCTGTCCGCGCTCGGGCAGCAAAATCGAGACATCGGTGAGGACGCTCAGACCGGTCTGGGTTTCGACACGAAGCACCAGCACTTTCAAGTGCTGCACGTAGTCGATGAATCCGTCGATTTCCTGCGACGTGACTTCGTAGCGTTCAAAGTGCCTCCTGCCCCAGGACAGAAGCACTTCTCGGCTGATGGTGGACCCGTCGCGCACTTCGACGTGATGGACGAGGTCCCGGTGCTTGTTGCGCAACTCTTTGAACTTGCGGGCCCTGCGAGAGTCTTCCCAGTAGTCGCGTGAACGGACGTTCACCAGGCCATACGCATCTCGAATGGGATTTCCCCAATCGCTCTCGGGCGGAAGTGCGTAGATCAACAATGGCTTCTCGGCCATGGCCAGCATTTGCTCGCTGACCTCCACGTAGGGGCACAGCGCGTCCCAACGGGTCGTGTGGTAGAGGATGTCTTCGTGGAAGCTTTTCACACACAGACTCTTCTCTGTCCAAGTCTGATGCTTGAGCCGATACGTGGTCTCCTCAGAGATGGACCTTGTCTCGGGGATGGCGACACTCAAAGAGGACTCAAGAAACATCATCATGAGTCAACCCCCTGCAATGTCGCGAGCGCAATGCCCTGTGCACGACGGTTCAATACCACCTCAACCACTGAAGCCACGAAACGCAGCGCAGACTAATACAAGTTGGTATTTTTTGCTACCGAAGTTTCACCAAATCTCGGGCAGGAGTGAACACCGAAGTGGCAATCTACACCCCATCGTGGATTGCTTCGCTTCGCTCGCAATGACGCAGGGGAGTGGCAATGACACCCCTCCGTCATTGCGAGGAGGCCGCAGGCCGACGTGGCAATCCAC
>RFSP01000273.1 GCA_009923895.1 Betaproteobacteria bacterium
CTCAAACGCAATCAACTTCAAAACGCGCTTTTACTTGTTGCTGGGGTCTGCAGGGCTTGATCTGGTGCATCGCTGCAGCGAAACGCTGGCTGGGCGAATTGCGTTTGTCGTCTGACTTCCCTTCAATCCATTCTCATAGATTATCAAAATGTCAGGTTAAGTTGTGACTAGTTAAGCTGAGGGGCTTGCACCGGTGAACCTGACCCGAAAAACCTAACCACTGAAAGAAACAAATCCGTTACCCTTAGATAGGTCTTACCCCTCCCTGCGACACCCCGCATTCGAGAAAATTAAGAAAAAACATTTGTATCTGCACAGCGCAAATGAGAACCAGTCCGTTTTGCAAATAAAGGGGTAGCCATTCACCGATGGTCATCACCCCTTCGCCTCACCTGCCCCCTGAAGGTACTCTTTAAGGCCTTGCAGGCCGACGACAGACGAGCTGGGACCTCGTCGGGCAGTGGGCCAAATTTCTTTGTGGACAAGAGACTTGTTTACTTGAGCGGCGATGCGCTCTGCCTCGTCTGGGTCGTAGACACCCACCAGCCCAAACGCAAGCCTTGCGCACTGGACCAACGCCTTGTGCCTGAGCATTCGCCTGGGGTGGGTGAGCCAGGCCTGGCCAGCGCCACGAACCTCGATGAGGTACTCGCGAACGCGGGTCGGCACCCGTCGGTCCCACCTGTGTAGCGTGCACTCGGCCCAAGCGGGTACGCCATCGATCAACTGCGCCGACTCCTTGAACTGCATACCTGCAAAGGCTTGGTGCGTGTTTAGGATCCGGCTCCAGCCGTCGACGCCCAGGACCACGAGCGCAGGAGTGGCGAGGGATTCGTTGGCAAGTGGATCGCCAGGTCTCAGCATGAAGACCTCGCGCCCGACGGGGTTGAGACCGTGGCGCTCGCAGGTGATCAGCAGGTGCTCCAAGTCGGACCCTGTCCACGTGACCAGTGGGGCCAGAGCCGTCTGGGTGAGAAGCGTCACGAAAGACTGCTCGCTCATGCCAGAGCGCTCCAGGCTTCGCTTAAAGGCTGGCAGCTCCAAGGCACTCACGTGTGCCGGGCATGCCCGCTCGTTCTTCGAAGAAGATGAGGGAGATCGCACTTTTTCAGAGTCACTCATGCACGTCCCCTGTTGCCAAGACAAGGCGCCGACTTGCCTGAGAAGTCAGCGCGTATGACGATGTGATGTCCGGACGCTCGCGGCGCAGACGAGCAAGGTCAAGCCTTTGCGAGGGCGCACAGGCGCGCCATGTCGCCAGCGTCTTGCCGCCGTGGGTTAGGCGCTCGGCCTCGCCCATCGAGACCGCCAGCCTGTCCTTGATGGCGTCGCACTCACGCTCGAGGCGCTTGGTGAGTGATCCGATCTTGCGCAAACGGCGCAGGTCACGAAGCGTTTGCGCGTTTGCACACACGCTCACACCTTGCACGTGCTTGGGAAAGAGACGCTCGACCTCCTGCCTGCTGCGAGGCGTTGGCGGCTTGGCACTCATGACGTGCTCGTCCCAAAAGTCCAGCGCCAAGCCAATCAAACGCTCACCAAGCGCTGGGTCGTGCAGGACCTTGTAGACCCGCAGCTCGCTGTTGCCCAGCAAAACGGCGAGGTGGGCGGTCGTGCAGCCCGTGAGCGTGGTGTACCAGATGCACTGCGCCAGATACGCCGGCGGGACCTGGTCGCTCCACTCGCGCCCCCACTGAGCAGCGGAGAAGGCGCTTGCCGTCTTGCACTCGAGAAGCGTGTCTGTGCACACGAGTCCCGAGCTGTCCAGCACCGGCGCGCCTGCCACGCTCACGAGTCGGTCCACGTGCGCGAAGAGGTGACTGTGCCTGGGATGGCGGATGGTGGCGGTGTGCTCTTGGGTGACGTGCCCGGTGAGCCGCTCGTACTCCCTGGCCACAAAGGGCTCCAGGTGCTGGCCAAAGCGCAGGTGCATGCCACCCGACAACTCACGACTGACATTGCCAACATTCAGTTGCCGGGTCCGCGCGGGTTCATATCGCTGCGAGGGCCCCTCACAGAGTTCGTTTTGTGTACGAACGATACCTAGGCCCATGGGTGACCCCGCACCGACCTTATCAAGCCATACGTCCAGCGGGCTCCTGTGGGGCGAAAGCCCCAGCAGTGCACCAATGTCCGAGCCACCAAGTCCCCAGGGTCGAACCGGTTGGCTCAACACATCCTTGCCGCCTGAAGTCTCCATATCTTGCTCCTGATGAGTTAACGGTTCTTGATTGTATCTATCAAAGATACAAATAGTCAACTATAGAGAATCAATGGAGCTGTAAAGGCTTTTGCCACAGGGTGCTTCAGGTGCGACCGCCTATCGAAACACCAGGGGTTAGGTGAAACGGCGTACAGGACGCTGTAGCGTGCTGATCGGTAGCTCAGGAAAAGTACTGGACAAGCTCGAAAACCCAGGATGGGGAGCCATTGCGCTGACAGGCTATGCTTGAAGTGCCATGTGCAGACCTTCTATAAGACGAGAGGAAACCGAATGGTTAACCGTGGGGGGTGGTTAATCGGTGGGATAGCTAACCGGTGGGGTGCTTAAGGGGGGTGACGAGGACGGACTCGATGGCCACGCCGAGCACGACCAGGTAGTCTTGCGCACCATAAAGCGTCTTGTTGCCGATAAAGGCGCGGTAGCACCGCTCACCCTCCACCACCTCTGTAAAGAGCAGGTGGCAGTCGCCCCTGGCACCGTGGGCGTAGATGAGGTCTCCCGCGGCGTGCGCGACCCCTGGGTCGAAGAGAACCAAGGAGCCCGAGGCGATGGGAGTGAGCCACAGGTTCTTGACCTCGCGGCTCTCGACGCGCATAAAAAAGGCGCCCGCCGTGACGACCGCTGTGGTCGGGAAAGTTGGAATGCTGGGACGGCGA
>RFSP01000274.1 GCA_009923895.1 Betaproteobacteria bacterium
CCATCCGCCGTGGGCCCACTGCGGCTGGCGGGTGCGTTGCAGCGCCAGAAAGTAAAACAGGGCAAAAGCGACCAGGTAGGTCAAACCGTACCAGTGGATCTGAACCGGCCCCAGCGACAGGGCAATGGGGTTGAATTGCGGGTGCGTGAGCATGGGGTGCATTGTCCAACGGATTGCCGCTGTGGGCGGCACAAGTCAGGCTAAAGTGGAGGATTGCAAACAAACTGACCCTGCCGGAGACTTTTTATGGCCTTCAATCGCCGCTCCAAGAACATCACCGAAGGCGTGGCCCGCGCGCCCAACCGCTCCATGTACTACGGCATGGGCTATCAGGACAGCGACTTTGGCAAGCCCATGATCGGCGTGGCCAACGGCCACTCCACCATCACGCCTTGCAACTCAGGCCTGCAGCGGCTGGCCGACGCCGCCGTGGATGCGCTGAAAGCCGAAGGCGCCAACCCGCAGATTTTTGGCACGCCCACCATCAGCGACGGCATGTCCATGGGCACTGAGGGCATGAAGTACAGCCTGGTCTCGCGCGAGGTGATTGCCGACTGCGTGGAAACCTGCGTGGGTGGCCAATGGATGGACGGCGTGCTGGTGATTGGCGGCTGCGACAAGAACATGCCCGGCGGCATGATGGGCATGCTGCGCGCCAACGTGCCGTCCATTTATGTCTACGGCGGCACCATCTTGCCGGGGCACTACAAAGGGCAAGACCTCAACATCGTGAGCGTGTTTGAGGCGGTGGGCCAGTTCAGCGCCGGCAAGATGAGCGAGGAAGACTTCTGCCAGATTGAAAAGCGGGCCATCCCGGGCAGCGGGTCTTGCGGCGGCATGTACACCGCCAACACCATGTCGTCGGCTTTTGAAGCCCTGGGCATGAGCCTGCCCTACTCGTCCACCATGGCCAACGTAGAAGGCGAGATCGTGGCCCGCACGCAGGAAGCCGCGCGCGCGCTGGTGGCGGCTGTGAAAGCCGACCTCAAACCGCGCGACATCGTCACGCGCAAGGCACTGGAAAACGCCGTGGCCGTGATCATGGCCACGGGCGGCTCCACCAATGCCGTGCTGCACTTCTTGGCCATTGCCCATGCCGCAGGCGTGGAGTGGCACATTGAAGACTTTGAGCGCATGCGCCGCAAAGTGCCGGTGTTGTGCGACTTGAAGCCCAGCGGCAAGTACCTGGCCATTGACCTGCACCGCTCGGGCGGCATCCCCCAGGTGATGAAGACGCTGCTGGCCGCCGGCCTTTTGCATGGCGACTGCATGACCATCACGGGCAAGACCGTGGCCGAAAACCTGGCTGCGCTGCCCGATGTGCCTCGCGCAGACCAAGACGTGATCCGGCCCGTGACACAACCGATTTACGAGCAAGGGCATCTGGCCATCTTGAAGGGCAATTTGTCGCCCGAGGGGTGCGTGGCCAAGATCACGGGCCTGAAGAACCCGGTCATCACCGGCCCGGCGCGGGTGTTTGACGATGAACAGTCTGCCTTGGCCGCCATCATGGCCGGCCAGATCAAGGCGGGCGACGTGATGGTGCTGCGCTATTTGGGCCCCAAGGGCGGACCCGGCATGCCCGAAATGCTGGCGCCCACGGGGGCACTCATTGGGCAAGGCCTGGGTGAGAGCGTGGGCCTGATCACCGATGGCCGATTCTCAGGCGGCACCTGGGGCATGGTGGTGGGCCACGTGGCACCCGAGGCCTTCGAAGGCGGCTTGATCGCCTTGATTCACGAAGGCGACCGCATCACCATCGATGCGCACCAATTGCTGCTGCAGCTGAACGTGGACGAGGCTGAGATCGCCCGCCGCCGCGCCGCCTGGAAGCGCCCTGCTCCGCGTTACACCCGAGGCGTGTTGGCCAAGTTTGCCAAGAATGCGTCCACGGCCAGCAAAGGGGCGGTGCTGGATGCAGACTGACCAGCGCGGTTCACCTACTCGATGTCCTAAGGAGCCACCTCGATGAAACGTTACATTGCGACCACCTTGTGCCTGGCCTTGACAACCCCGGTATTCGCCCAGCCCAGCATCCCCTTACCACAGCCGAGCCCGCCGCCCTGCACTTTCACATACGACAAGAATCAAAGTCCAGAGCAGCTGTGTGAGGCGGCCGCACAGAGGTTGGGGGTCTCGTCGATGACTTGGAAATCTGATTGCGCTGGCATTGTCATGAAGTTTCGGCAGCAGTGCCCGCTACCGCCGCCATCAGTCGAGACCGATCCAAAATACCAGGCTGCCCTCAGACAACACAACGAGTGCATGTCTCCCACGACCATGGCAATATGCAACCTTCCGGGCCGAAGATGATTCTCAAGGCCCATGGCCTCTGAAGAGCCATTTGTCTACCCAAGGTGCCGTGGCCAAGATCACGGGCATGCACAATATGCTGGCGCCCACGGGAGCACTCATTCTTGCATCAGCATCAGGGTGGTGCAAAATGGGTCTTGAATCCTCGCGTGGTTTGGCTTAAACGGAAAATTGAGTTATACCGATGAAATCACTTTTTGCTGCGGCCATTTTGGGTCTGGCTATGACTACCTCGGCGCTTGCGCAAGGTCTCGTGGTGGACCCTAAAGCTATTAGCTGTTCGTATACGTACACCAGTCAAAAGACCTCTCTAGAGAACTGTACGTCGATGGCCACCGACAACAACGTTGCCGCCCCGGTACAAGGAACTTGGATCGCACAGTGTGTCCCTTTGATCGACCAGCTCAAGGATTGTGAGAGGAACTCTCAGAATGCAATGGAAAAGTCGATGTGCTCCATGAAAATAAATGTCAGAAGCCAAATTTGCGGGCTCAAGCGAAACTAGTCTCACGGCGTGTTGAATCTCCTTTATGCTCAGAAATGGAGACATTTCAGCGGGCCTTGTA
>RFSP01000275.1 GCA_009923895.1 Betaproteobacteria bacterium
TGCCCACAGCACGGCGCGGTGCCCGTCCCCGAAAGCGAGCTGCCCGTGGTCTTGCCGGAGGATTGCATTCCTGACGGCAGCGGCAATCCGCTGAACAAACGGGCCGATTTCTTGAGCGCGCGCTGTCCCACGTGCGGCGGACCTGCGCGACGCGAAACCGACACCATGGACACCTTCGTGGATTCGGCGTGGTATTTCATGCGCTATTGCGACCCGCATCTTTCGCAGGAGATGGTCGGTGACGGGGCGCGGTATTGGATGCCCATGGACCAATACATCGGCGGCATTGAGCACGCGATTTTGCATCTGCTGTATGCGCGCTTTTGGACCAAGGTGATGCGCGACTTGAAGTTGGTGTCGGTGGACGAGCCGTTTACCCGGCTGCTCACCCAAGGCATGGTGCTCAATGAAGCCTTTGTGCGCACCTCTGACGCGGGTGGGCGCGAATACTTCTGGGAGCACGACCTGGATGTCGTGCGCGACGAGTACCGCCATGTCATCTCTGCCACGGCCAAGCGCGATGGGCAAGCTGTGCAATGCGAGGGCTGGACCACCATGTCCAAGTCCAAGAACAACGGCGTCGACCCTCAAGACGTGATCGATCGCTACGGCGCAGACACGGCGCGGTTGTTTGTGATGTTTGCATCACCCCCTGAGCAAACGATCGAATGGAACGATGCGGGTGTGGAGGGCGCGCACCGCTTCTTGCGTCGGGTCTGGCAATTTGCGGTTCGACATCAAGCGGCACTGCGCAACGGTGGCCCGGCAGAGGACAGCGCCGATGCCAAGGCCCTGCGCTTCGAGTTGCATACCGTGCTCAAGCAGGTGGGCTATGACTACGAGCGCATGCAATACAACACCGTGGTCTCGGGCGCGATGAAGATGCTCAATGCACTCGAAGCGTTCAAAGGCGAGGCCCCTGGCACATTGCGCGAGGGTTTTGGTCTGCTGCTCAGGGTGCTCTACCCGGCCTGCCCCCACATCACCTGTGCGTTGTGGCAAGAGTTGGGCTACGCCCAAGCGCATGCGGACCTGTGGGACGCCCCCTGGCCCACCGTGGACGAGCGTGCCTTGGTCCGTGACTCGATCGAGTTGGTACTGCAGGTCAACGGAAAATTGAGAGGGTCTCTGTCGGTGCCGGCCGATGCCGACCGCGCGCGCATTGAAGCCCTGGCAGCTTCCAGCGAAGAAGTGGCTCGCTTCAGCGAGGGCCGGCCCATTCGCAAGATTGTCGTGGTCCCCGGACGTTTGGTGAACGTGGTCGTTTGACGCCATGAAGCGGCGCAGCCTGAACCTGGGGATCTTGAGCACCTTGGGAGCCGTGCTGGGAGGGTGTGGATTTCAATTGCGTCGCCCGCCCCCACTGCCGTTTCGACGCATTGCGTTGCAGCAGTTTGCGCCTCGCTCTGGTGTGGCCGCCGCCTTGACGGCTGCGCTCAAAGGTACTTGTGAAGTGGTGCAAGACCCTCGGGCCGCCGAGGTGGTGTTGGTGGCTCACGAGGACCGAACCACCCGCACCTTGGTGGCCAGCAGTGCCGCAGGTCAAGTCCGAGAACTGCAGTTGCGCGTGTTCTTTCACTTTCACATCGAAACGGCTCAGGGCCGACTCCTTGCACCTTTGTCCGAGATGCTGCTCAGCCGCGACATGACTTACAACGAGTCAGCGGCCTTGGCCAAAGAGCTGGAAGAAGCGCAGCTGATTGCCGAGATGCAAAACGACGTCGCCCTGCAAGTGATGCGTCGCCTCGCCAGCCTGACCCTCTGAGTGGGCCGACGATGCAGCTGCGTGCCGAACAACTTCAGGCCCATTTGTCCAAGGGGTGCCGTCCGCTCTATACCCTGCACGGCGACGATCCGCTGCTGATGCAAGAGGCTGCCGACAGCATCCGCGCGGCCGCACGAGCCCATGGCTGCGCTGAGCGGGACGTGTTCACCGTGAGTGGGGCGCATTTTGATTGGAGCGCGATCTTGGGTGCGGCGCAGTCGATGAGCCTGTTTGCCGAATCCAAAATGGTGGAGATTCGAATCCCCTCAGGCAAGCCCGGCACTTCCGGATCGGAAGCACTTCAGCGCTATTGCGAGTCTTTGCCCGAAGGCGTGGTCACCCTGGTGACCTTGCCTCGGCTGGACAACGCGCAACTCAAGAGCGCCTGGTTCGCAGCCTTGGACGCCCATGGCGCGCAGATTCGGATCGACCCGGTGGACCGTGCGAGCCTGCCGGCTTGGATTGCCCAGCGACTGGCCCGCCAAGATCAGCGGGTCCGCGAAGGTGAGGAGGGGCAGCAGACCTTGGCCTTCTTTGCCGATCGGGTCGAAGGCAACCTGCTGGCCGCGCACCAAGAGATCCAAAAGATGGGGCTGCTTTACCCCAGCGGCGAGCTGTCGCTGGAGCAAGTGCAGTCGGCGGTGATGAACGTGGCGCGCTATGACGCGCGCCAATGGTGTGAGGCGGTGTGGGCCGGCAAGGTCGAGCGGGCCAGCCGCATGTTGCGAGGGCTCCAAGCCGAGGGCGAATCGGCCGTCGCTTTGCACTGGCAATTGGCGGACGATTTGAGAGCGTTGCGGCGGGTGCGGATGGCCCTGGACCACGGCAAGCCCATGCCCTTGGCCTTGTCGGAAGCCAGAATCTGGGGTCCGCGTCAACGCAGCTTGGAACGCGCTGTTCAATTGATGAGCGAGCGGCAGCTTCGAAAGCTCGTCTCAGCGGCCAGCGTGTGCGATGGCATCGTCAAGGGTTTGAGGCGGCCCGACTGGCCCACCGACCCTTTCGAGGCCCTGCATCGGCTCATGCTGGGCGTGATGCACCTCACCTTGGCCTCTG
>RFSP01000276.1 GCA_009923895.1 Betaproteobacteria bacterium
TCCAAATCTTGTGCCCATTGGGCCACCGTTTGCCCTGGCAAGGCGTACATGAGATCGATGTTGAAGGTCTCAAAACAGGCCCTGGCCTCTTGCACGGCCGCGCGCGCTTGATCGGCGGTGTGAACACGCCCAATGCGCTGCAACGCCGCATCATCAAAACTCTGCACGCCAATTGACAAACGCGTGACTCCGGCCTGCGCGAATGCTTTGAAGCGGTCTTTCTCAAAGGTGCCCGGATTGGCCTCGAGCGTGATTTCTATGCCCGGCTCCAAGGGGAGCAAGGCCCGCAGGTCGCTGATGAGTCGAGCCACGCCCTGCGGGCTGAACAGGCTGGGGGTGCCCCCGCCTATGAAAACGCTGGAGACCTTGCGCCCCCACACCAACGGCAACGCCGACTCCAAATCGGCACGCAGGGCGTCCAAATAGCGCGCCTCTGGCAGCGTGGCGGAGCCCGGCGCCACGGCGTGTGAATTGAAATCGCAATAGGGGCATTTTTTGAGGCACCAAGGCAGGTGCACGTACACCCCCAAGGGCGGCAGCGCTGGCAATTGCAAAGTGCCAGGACGCAAGTAATGTTGGACCGATGCGCTCACCGCAACTGCCACACCTCGCGCAGCAGGGTCACCAAAGACTGCGCCGCCCGGGCCCGATGGCTTGCACGGTTTTTTTGATCGGCATTCAACTCGGCCACGGTACAACCCAACTCCGCAATGAACATGAGCGGGTCATAGCCAAAGCCCTGCGTGCCCCGTGGCGCACGCAAGATCTCCCCCTCCCAACGCCCCAAAGCCACCAGGGGTTCGGGGTCCTGGGCAGAGCGCACGGCCACCAGCGTGCTCACAAACCGTGCGCGCCGGTCGCTCATGTCTTGCATGGCTTCCAACAGCTTTGCATTGTTGGCCGCGTCTTGCCGACGGCGTATGGACTCTCTGTCTTCTTGCCCCGAAGGGTGGGCACCCACCACGCCGGCGTAGTGCGCCGAGATGACTCCGGGGGCCCCGCCCAGCGCGGGCACGCACAGCCCTGAGTCGTCGGCCACGGCGGCGCCACCGCAAGCCTGCGCCGCATGTCGCGCCTTGGCCAAGGCGTTTTCTATAAAGGTATGGTGCGGCTCCTCGGCCTCGGCAATCCCCAAACTGCCTTGGGTGACCAAGGTCACGGGCACGCTCGCCAACAAGGCCTGCAACTCAGAGAGCTTCTTGGCGTTGTTGGACGCCAGCACCACGCGCATCATGGCAATCAATCCACCCCAAGCGCGTGCTTTTGCATGCCAATGAGGTGGGCGATGCCTTCACCGGCCAAGGCCAACAGCGCGTCCATTTCTGCGCGAGAAAAGGGCTCGCCTTCGGCCGTGCCCTGCACTTCTACAAAACCACCCGATCCGGTCATGACCACGTTCATGTCGGTGTCGCAGCCCGAGTCTTCGGTGTAATCCAAATCGAGCACCGGCACCCCCTGCACCACGCCCACCGACACGGCAGCCACAAAGTCGCGAATGGGCGACACCGTGATGCGTTTTTGCGCGAGCAGCCAAGTAACGGCGTCATGAGCAGCCACAAATGCCCCCGTGATGGAGGCCGTGCGCGTGCCTCCATCGGCCTGCAAGACATCGCAATCCAGATGAATGGTGCGCTCGCCCAAGGCCTTGAGGTCAAAGACGCTGCGCATGGAGCGGCCAATGAGGCGCTGAATTTCTTGCGTGCGGCCGCTTTGCTTGCCCTTGGCGGCCTCACGGTCGCTGCGGGTGTGGGTGCTGCGGGGCAACATGCCGTACTCGGCCGTGACCCAGCCCTCGCCGCTGCCACGCTTGTGTGGCGGCACTTTTTCTTCCACGGAGGCGGTGCACAGCACCTGGGTGTCACCAAAACTCACCAGCACCGAGCCTTCGGCATGGCGGGTGTAATGGCGCTGGATCTGTACCGGACGCAAGGTGTGGGCGGCGCGGCCGAAGCTGCGCACGAGGGTGGTCTTTGCCATAATCGTTCGCAAACTTTTCTGCGAGATGAGATGGCCGTTTATAGCATGACAGGGTATGCCAGCGTGGTGGTCAGCGACCCGGGGCTGGCCTTGGAATTGCGCTCGGTGAACGGGCGATTCTTGGACTTGTCGTTCAAGGTGGCCGACGAACTTCGACATTTGGAGCCCGCCTTGCGCGAGGCGCTCACGGCTGCATTCAAGCGAGGCAAGATCGAAGTGCGCTTGGCGGTGCAGCGAGATCGCCACAGGGACGCCGATGCGCCGTCCCCCGATCAGCTGCGTCAACTCGCCGCCTTGCAAGCCGTCGTTCATGGGGAATTGCCCCAGGCCCCAGCGCTGTCGGTGGCGGAGATCTTGCACTGGTGTCGCCAAGCCCCTGCTGCAGGCGACAGCGACGCGGCCACTTCGGGGCTGAGCGAAGGCGCGCGCGCGGCTTTTGCTCAAGGGATTGCCGCGCTGGAAGAAAGCCGCGCACGCGAGGGCCAAAAACTGGTGGTGATGCTGCTCGATCGCATCGGCCAACTGCGCACCTTGGCCGCTCAAGCCGCCCCGCTCATCCCGGCGGTGGTGCAGCGCCAGCAAACCCGGTTCTTAGAACGCTGGCACGAGGCCCTGGCCCACACCGGCGAGAAGCACGGCGACGTCCTGTCCGCCAACGAGGCCTTCTACGCGGCGATCAACCGGCTGATGTCCGGGAGCGCCGACGGCATGGACGCGGTGTGGTCCCACGGGGCCGACGTCTCCGACTTCGGTCCCGACGGCAACCTCTACATCGCCACCGGC
>RFSP01000277.1 GCA_009923895.1 Betaproteobacteria bacterium
TCCAGGGGCCAGAATCGGGAGGAGCCGGGAGTCAACACCTCGTCCATCAGCACCACCTCGCCAGAGGCGTCCAAGCCGAATTCGAACTTGGTATCCGCAATGATGATGCCCCGCTCGCGCGCGTAAGCGGCCGCGGTTTGGTAGAGGCACAGAGCAATGTCACGCACCTTGGAGGCCACGGGGCTTCCCACCCTGTGAACCATGTCTTCGTATGAAATGTTTTCGTCGTGGTCGCCGACCGCGGCCTTGGTGGCGGGCGTGAAGATGGGCTCGGGCAATGGGCTGGCCATTTGGAGTCCGGAGGGCAAGGGCACGCCACACACGGTGCCGCGGGCGGCATATTCCTTCCAGCCTGAGCCCGCCAAATAGCCCCTGACCACGGCCTCCACGGGGATGGGCTGGAGTCGCTTGACCAGCATGGACCGGGCTCGCACCATCGGGATTTCGTCGGCCGACACCACGGCCTCGGCCGACTCCCCGGTGAGATGGTTGGGCACGATGTCGCGCAGTTTGTCAAACCAAAACAGGGCCATCTGGGTGAGGATCACACCCTTGCCCGGCACCGGCAAGGGCAACACCCGGTCAAAGGCACTCATGCGGTCGCTGGCCACCATGAGAATGCGGTCGGATCCCACCGCATAGTTGTCTCTCACCTTGCCTCTGGCCAGCAAGGGCAAGGAGTGCAATTGGGTCTCAAACACAGCCGGCACATTGGCCAGGACGCGGCTCAGCTCAGCAAGATCTCGCATGTTGACAAGGTGAGATCACACCCACCCCCGTTTCGAAAGCCTCGATTGTGCGCGCAATGACAGCGCGACCCCATCCCTCCAAGGGGCGGGATGGCGATGCCAGACGGCTGGCCGTCAAACCACCGTTTGCGACAAAGCCCCAGAGGCGTAGTTCGCGGCAATCTGCGCCATCGACAGCGGCTTGATCTTGGGTGCCTGCCCCTCACACCCAAATTCCAGATAGCGCTGCCGGCAGATGCTTTTGGCCGCCTCACGCGAAGGTTTGAGGAACTCGCGAGGGTCAAACTTGCTCGGGTTCTCGTGCAAAAACTTGCGCACAGCGGCGGTCATGGCCAAGCGAATGTCGGTGTCGATGTTGATCTTGCGAACACCGTGCTTGATGGCCTCCTGGATCTCTTCCACAGGCACGCCGTAGGTTTCCTTCATGTCCCCACCGTACTGGCGGATTTCAGCCAACAAGTCTTGTGGCACGCTGGAGCTGCCGTGCATCACCAAGTGGGTGTTGGGAATGCGGCGATGAATCTCTTTGATGCGATCAATCGCCAGAATGTCTCCGGTGGGCTTGCGGGTGAACTTGTACGCCCCATGGCTGGTTCCGATGGCGATGGCCAGCGCATCAAGCTGGGTCTTCTTGACAAAGTCGGCCGCCTGCTCCGGATCGGTCAACAACTGATCCCGGGTCATGGTCGCATCGGTGCCGTGACCGTCCTCTTTGTCGCCCCGCATCGTCTCCAAAGAGCCCAGGCATCCCAGCTCGCCTTCCACGGTCACTCCGACGCGGTGAGCCGCATCGACCACCTCCTTGGTCACCGCCACGTTGTAGTCATAAGACGAGATGGTTTTGCCGTCGGCCATGAGAGAGCCGTCCATCATCACCGAGCCAAACCCCAGCGCGATGGCTCCGCGGCACACATCGGGGCTTTGCCCGTGGTCTTGATGCATCACCAATGGGACGCGGGGCCAGGTCTCGACAGCGGCCTGAATGAGGTGCTTGATGAATGACTCCCCCGCGTACTTGCGCGCCCCTGCGCTGGCCTGAAGGATGACCGGTGCCCCCACCTCGTCGGCCGCACTCATGACCGCCTGCACTTGCTCCAGGTTGTTGACGTTGAAAGCTGGAATGCCGTAGCCGTTTTCGGCGGCATGATCCAGAAGCTGACGCATGGAAACCAGTGGCATGGGTGCACCTCAAAGAGCGGTAAGAAGCCAAACCCGCCGGCCTGTAACCGACAGGTAACTGCCTCGATTCTACCCAGCGGCGTCTCAGGCGGTCTGAGGCCCGTCAATCGACGCGGCAGACCTTGAGCATGTTGGTTCCGCCAGGGTAGCCCATGGGTTCACCGCAGGTGATGGCATAGGTGTCGCCCGGGCGCAAGATGCCCTTTGAAATCAAGACCTTTTCCGCTTCTTTGAGTGCCACGTCGCGATCGGAAAACAGCGGGGTGAGAATGGGCGTGACATTGCGGTACAGCGCCATCTTGCGTTCACTTTGCTGTTTGGAGGTGAGTCCAAAGATGGGCACATGGATGTTGTGCCGACTCATCCACAACGCGGTGGAGCCGCTCTCAGTCAAGGCAATGATGGCTTTGCAGCCCAGATGGTGGGCCGTGAACAAAGCGCCCATGGCAATGCTCTGATCGATCCGCCCAAACCGCTTGTTGACGAAGTCCCCGTCGAGCTGCACCTCTTCTGCCCTTTCGGCTTCCAACGCGATGAGGGCCATCTGCTCGACCGTCTCCAAAGGGTACTTGCCTGCAGCTGTTTCAGCGCTGAGCATCACGGCATCGGTGCCATCCAAGACCGCATTGGCCACATCGCTCACCTCAGCTCGGGTGGGCACCGGCGCCAGAATCATGCTCTCCATCATTTGCGTGGCCGTGATCACCAGTTTGTCCATTTCACGGGCCATGCGGATCATGCGTTTTTGCAACGCCGGCACGGCGGCATTGCCCACCTCCACCGCCAAATCGCCACGCGCCACCATGATGCCGTCGCTGGCATGCAAGATGGC
>RFSP01000278.1 GCA_009923895.1 Betaproteobacteria bacterium
CATAGCCCAGGTAGAAATGCCACTGCATGGCATTGCCCCCCACTTTGGCTGTCACAAACGACCCCACCACGCACGCGGCCAGCGCCCAATGGAACAGCCGCGTCGGGAGGTCCCACACGCGAACGGCCTGCCCCCCCGAGGATTCATTGCTTGAAATCATCTTGGCGTCACTCATTCCATCAGTTCGAACATTAACGCGAATTTCGCCTTCTGCAGATTTGACCCAATCCATGCAGAATGCGCTTTGTCTTTCGCCCCCCCTCAATCCAGGAGTTCCCATGAAGAAAATTGCTCTCGCCTTCGCAGCCACGGCCACGTTGCTGTCCTTGCCTGCCGCAGCCCAGTTTCAAAAACCCGAAGATGCCATCAAGTACCGTCAAGCCGCCTTCACGCTGATGGGCAACCATTTTGGGCGGGTGGCAGCCATGGCCCAAGGCAAGGTGGCGTTTGATGCCAAGGTGGCGGCCGAAAACACTGGGGTGCTGCTGACCGTGTCGCGCTTGCCCGCCACAGCGTTTGGTGAGGGCACGGACAAAGGGGCTCCCACGCGAGCCAAACCCGAGATCTGGAAGGACGCCGCCAAGTTCAAAGCGGCGGCCGAGAAAATGACCGCCGAAGTCGCCAAGTTGGACACTGCGGCCAAATCCGGCAATTTGGACGCCATCAAGGCAGCGGTGGGCGGCGTGGGCGGCTCGTGCAAAGGCTGCCACGACGACTTCCGTGCCGAGCGCCATTCGGGGGGCTAAAGCAGGCAGAGATGCCATGTCTCAGGCGCTGAGGTGATCGGCCCAGCCGAGAACCACACGCCGGGTCATGGCACTCTTTTTTTCAATCTTGGTCACGATGACGGCGCCCACCTCGGCCGTGTTGGCCACGTGGGTGCCCCCGCAGGGCTGAAGGTCCACCCCGTCGATGTCGATGACGCGCACCCGCCCCAATCCGCGGGGAGGCTGCACGCTCATGCTGCGAACCAAGCCCGGGTTGGCATCGAGTTCGGCCTCAGTGATCCAGCGGTGGTGCACCGGGCTGGCCTGGGCCACCAAACGCGCCAACCCTGCGTTCAAGGCTTCTTTGTCCAGAGGCTCGTTGGTGTGAAAGTCCAGGCGCGCGTATGACGCGGTGATGGAGCAGCCATCGACCGGATGGGGCACCAGAGCGCACAACAAATGCGTGGCCGTGTGAAACCGCATGTGCGCCCGTCGACGCTCGGCATCCACACGCACGACCACCCGCAAACCCGGCACGACCCAGGACTGATCGGCCTGGGGGTCGGGAACATGGGCAATGTCCCCCGGCCGCTCTTTGTGCTTTCGGGTGTCGATGAGAGGCAATGTTCGCACAGTGGCTGAAGTACCTGCGGTGGAGCCACCGTGCTCCATCAACACGCCCGTATCCCCCGCCTGCCCACCGCCCAAGGGATAAAAGACCGTGCGGTCGAGGACGATCCCTGTGTCATCCACCGCCACCACGGTGGCTTCACACGTGATGAGCGTGGCGTCTTCGCGAAACAGCTCTTCGGTCATGTCTGATGGCTCCTCACATCTTTACCTGGCCCGTGACGCATTCGGCCACATCACCACCCACCCATATGTCTTCGCCTTGCCGTTCGAGGTACACCCGACCGGCACGCCCCAGCGCCGTCCCCTGCGCGGCCACATAGCGGTCCGGCGCCAACCCCGCGGCCATGAGCCATTGCGCCAGGCCGGCATTCAAGCTGCCTGTCACCGGGTCTTCGGGCACACCCAGGCTGGGGACAAACGCGCGCACCTCAAATTGTGCAGAGCTTCCCGGCGCGTGGGGGCCCACCACCCCCAACTTCAAATCGTTCAGCAAGCCACTGGGCGGGCGAAGCGCCAACACGTGATGGGCCGAAGGCAACATCACGGCACACCACCCCGGACCGTTGTCCACCCATTGATGGTGAAGGATCTCGTCACGCGGCACCCCCAACCCTTGCGCGATCCGATCGACCAAGGCCGCTTCCAATGGGCCGGTGCGACGAAGGGGTGGCGCGGCAAAAGCCAGACGCGCGGGATGCTGCGGCGTTCGACGCACACGAATCAAACCCACGCCACATTCTTGAACCACCTCGTGGGCGTGACGTGGCTGGCCGCCGCCCCACAGCCAAGCCTGACAACTGCCCAAGGTGGGGTGGCCTGCAAAGGGCAGCTCACCTGCGGGCGTGAAGATGCGCACACGGTAATCGGCCAACGGGTCGAGCGGCGGCAACAAGAAGGTGGTTTCTGACAAGTGGGTCCAGCGCGCAAACGCCGCCATCTGCGCATCGTCCAAGCCGTGGGCGTCGTGCACGACGGCCAAAGGGTTGCCCCGCAAGGGCGTGTCGGTGAAGACATCGACCTGATGGAAACGACGGATTCGATTCATTCAATCACCTCACAGGCATGCGGCGACTCACCAACACCACAGCGACCACGCCCAGTGAAAAAAGCACCGTGATCGGGTCGAGCCGCTCCCCCAAAATGGGCACGGCAAACAACAGGGCCAAGAAAGGCTGGATGAGTTGCACCTGGCTCACTCGCACGATGCCGCCCAGTGCCAAGCCACGGTACCAAGCAAAGAACCCCAACCACATTGAAAACAGCGACACATAAAGCAGCCCACCCCAAGACGCTGCCGATACCGCTTGCGTGGGCCACCACCACCAAGTCAGTGGCAAGGTGAGGGGCAAGGAGCCGGCCACCACCCAACAAATGACCTGCTGCGCGGGCATGCGCGAGGACGCTCGCCCTCCCGCCACGT
>RFSP01000279.1 GCA_009923895.1 Betaproteobacteria bacterium
GCCGAATGGGGCGCCGCGCAACTTGAACCCGTCTTTGATGCCCCGTTTGCTGAACCACCCTTGATTCATCTCGAGCGCAAAACGCACCGGTTTTTGCGCGCAATGCGACTGGTCTGACCGAGCCGACATTTCGGCGATGTTGACGATGGTGCCGTCATCGGCAACGAAGGCAATGGCCAGAGGGATGAGCGTGTTGCGCATCCAAAAGCACCGGGGCGCCACGTCATCAAAGACGAACAGCATGCCTTCGTGGGTGGCCATCTCGGTGCGAAACATCATGCCGGTTTGTTGTTGAGCAGGTGTACGGGCGATCTCTGCCACAATGTTGTGCATGCCTGCTGACAGTTTGACTGTGGGGAGTTTGGGCTGCGCTGCAGACTGTGCGCGGGCCCCGGGGACGGTCATCAGTGCACAAAGCAAGACGAGCGCAGTCATCCATGCTCGCGCGTGCAGGTTGCCAAGACCGTGAATGAAAGTACGCAGGCGCATAAGGCTTCCGAAGTGAGTTCGGAAGACATTATGAAGCTGACGCCCCCGCTGCGCTCAGGCCCTGAGGGCCCAGATCTTCCCGAGGAATTTCTTTCTTGCACGCAGTGGACGGGGCCCGAGGCCCATCGACGGGCGGTGTCCACCCTGCAACTGGGCGGTCTGTACTGTGCCTCTTGTGCGCCAGCGATCGAGCGTGCGCTCGGTGCCGTGCCCGGAGTGGAACACGCCCAAGTCAACGGGTCTTCCAGGCGCGCCATGGTGCGGTGGGACCCTCAACGCGTGCGTGCGCAGGATTTGCTGTGGGCCGTGCGCAAATTGGGTTACCAAGCCGCGGCCGATGCGCCTCAGTCGTGGCAAGCCTTGCGTCGGCAAGAACGCCGCTCCACGCTGTGGCGATTGTTTGTGGCGTCTTTTTGCGCCATGCAAGTGATGATGATGGCCACGCCCAGCTATGTGGCCGGCCCGGGAGAGTTGGCGCCGGACCTTCGGCAGCTGCTCAACTGGGGCAGTTGGGTGCTGAGCATTCCTGCGCTGTGGTTTGCAGGTTCGCCCTACCTGGTCTCGGCCTGGCGGTCGGTGAGGCGGCAACAAATGTCCATGGACGTGCCCGTTGCGGTGGCGTTGCTGGTGACCCTGTTGGGCAGCACGGTGGCCACCTTCGATCCCACGGGACTCCTGGGCGATGCGGTTTACTTTGACTCATTGACCATGTTTCTCGCGTTCTTGTGGGTGGGGCGCTATTTGGAAATGAATGCCCGACATCGCGCAGAAGATCAATTGCAGTCCCGCCTTCAAGAATTGCCGGAGCGGGTGGTGCGCGTGCGTGAGGATGGTGGCACCGAGGACATCTTGCGACACCAATTGCAAGCGGGCGATGTGGTGCGCGTGGCCATGGGGGCCGGCGTTCCAGCCGACGGTCGGCTCTTGGGCCCACAGGCGTGGGTGAGCGAGGCCTTGATCACAGGGGAGTCTTCAGGCGTTTTTAAAGCCACAGGAGACTCGCTGCTGGCCGGCAGCATCAATCAGGGGTCGCCTTTTGATTTGACGGTGGAGAAGGTGGGGGTGGACACCCGCTACGCCGAGATTGTGGGTTTGATGCGAGAGGCCCTGACCCTCAAGCCCGAGGTGGCTCGTATCGCCGACCGATGGGCCGGTCCTTTTTTGGTCACGGTCTTGGGTTTGGCGGCGGGCGCAGCGGCGGTGTGGAGTTGGGTGGACCCCTCTCGGGCCGTGTGGGTGGCAGTGGCCGTGCTGACCGTGACTTGTCCTTGTGCGTTGTCATTGGCCTTGCCCGCCACATGGACGGCGCTGGCCATGGGGCTGGCCCGACGTGGGGTGTTGATCAGACGCCTGGACGCCATAGAGACCATGGCCGCATTGCGGCAAGTGGTGTTTGACAAGACTGGGACACTGACAAGTGCATCCAATGGGTTGGATCGCATCGAGGTGCGGGGCGACATCCCTCCTGAGCGTGCGCTGGCGTTGGCGGTGGGGCTTGCGCGCTGGTCTGCGCACCCGCAGTCGCGGGCCTTGGTGGACGCGGCGGGAGACGCCCCGGTGTCGGACGCCGTCTCAGGCACGTCCGTCAACGAAGTTCCGGGCGCTGGCATGGAAGGCCAGGACGCCCAAGGGCAAACTTGGCGCTTGGGGCGGCGGGATTGGGTGGGTTCCTTGGATAGTGATCTAGACAGTGACTTGTGGAGAGGCACCGAGCCCCTCGACCTTTGGTTGGCTTGCAATGGGCGTGTGGTGGCGGCCTTCGGCCTTGCTGAACGCGCCCATCCGCAGTCCGGCGACGCGGTGGCCGCGTTGCGCGCACTGGGTGTGGAGGTTGCTATGCTTTCCGGAGATCGAGCGCCGCGTGTTCAACGGGTCGCGCAGTCCTTGGGCATTGCACAGGCCTGGTCTGGCGCCACGCCCGAGATCAAGTTGCAGGTGCTCAGAGAGATTCGTCACCATGCCGCCCCGGTGGCAGTGGTGGGGGACGGCGTCAATGACGCTCCCACATTGGCAGCGGCTGACGTGGCTTTTGCCATGCACCATGGGGCGCATCTGGTGCGTTCTGGGGCCGACGCGGTGTTGGTCGATGGCAACCCCATGGGAGTGGCCTGGGCCATTGCTGGGGCTCGGCGTGCGTTGCGCATCGCGAAGCAAAATCTGTGGTGGGCCCTGGGTTACAACCTGGCCTGCATCCCCTTGGCGTTGGTGGGTTGGCTGCCGCCATGGGCAGCGGGTTTGGGCATGGCCGCCAGTTCCACATGGGTGGTTCT
>RFSP01000280.1 GCA_009923895.1 Betaproteobacteria bacterium
TTCGCCCCACTCGCACAGGCGTTCTACCAATTGGTCCTTGCTCACGAGTCGCCCGGCCCGCTGCAAGAGCACCTCCAGCAAGCTGAGCTCCCGTGCAGAGAGCTCCACCATTTGGTCGTCCAGGTAGGCCACACGGCCGGTGGCATCAAAGCTCAAGGGGCCGTGTTTGATGACCGATGACGCCGTTCCCAGCCCGCGGCGTGTCAAGGCCCGCACCCGGGCCTCCAACTCTTGCAAAGAAAAAGGCTTGGCCATGTAGTCGTCAGCGCCCAGGTCCAACCCGTTGACGCGCTGCTCGACGCTGTCTGCGGCCGTGAGAATGAGCACCGGCATGCTCGAGCCGCGGGCTCGCAGACGCCGAAGCACCTCGAGCCCGTGCATTTTGGGCAGCCCCAAATCGAGGATCAGCAGGTCGAACTCGTGTGACGCTACCGCAGCGTCGGCTTCGCTGCCGCTGGCCACTTGGTCGACCGCATAGCCGGCCGCCCGCAACGACCGCAACAGGCCGTCAGCCAAAACCTGATCGTCTTCTGCGATGAGGATGCGCATGCGTGGTCTCCTGACGAAGCCTCAATTCTAGGATCGCACGTCCCCCGCCCCTCAGGGGGGGTGTTTTTACCCATCTTCTCCCCCAAAAGGACTGTACAAACATCCAGGTTTTCTGCCATAATGCGTCTCATCGGAGGAACACACCATGGACGCACCCGTGAAGGCACTCAACACAGAAAAAGCCAAGGCCCTGCAAGCGGCCTTGAGTCAAATTGAAAAGCAGTTTGGCAAAGGCTCCATCATGCGCTTGGGCGATGGCGAGGCCCCGGAAGACATCCAGGTCGTCTCGACCGGCTCGCTGGGGCTGGACATTGCCTTGGGCGTGGGCGGATTGCCCCGTGGCCGGGTCATCGAGATCTACGGCCCAGAGTCTTCGGGCAAGACCACCCTGACGCTGCAGGTCATCTCTGAAATGCAAAAGCAGGCGGGCACTTGCGCTTTCATCGACGCCGAGCATGCACTCGATGTGCAATACGCTCAAAAGCTCGGGGTCAATTTGCAAGAGCTCCTCATTTCCCAGCCTGACACGGGCGAGCAAGCCTTGGAAATTGTGGACGCCCTGGTGCGCTCGGGCTCGGTCGATCTCATCGTGATCGACTCGGTGGCCGCGCTCACCCCCAAGGCCGAGCTCGAAGGCGAAATGGGAGACTCATTGCCCGGCTTGCAAGCCCGCTTGATGAGCCAGGCCCTGCGCAAGCTCACGGCCACCATCAAAAAGACCAATTGCATGGTCATTTTCATCAACCAAATTCGCATGAAGATCGGTGTCATGTTCGGCAATCCCGAGACCACCACCGGGGGCAATGCGTTGAAGTTCTATTCCTCGGTCCGTCTGGACATTCGCCGCACCGGCAGCATCAAAAAGGGCGAAGAAGTCATAGGCAGCGAGACCAAGGTCAAAGTGGTCAAGAACAAAGTCAGCCCTCCATTCAAGACCGCCGAATTCGACATCCTCTATGGCGAAGGCATCAGTCGAGAAGGCGAAATCATTGACATGGGGGTGGCCGCCCAAATCCTCGAAAAGTCGGGTGCTTGGTACGCCTACAACGGCGAGAAGATCGGTCAGGGCAAGGACAACGCACGCGAGTTCCTGCGCGAAAACCCCGAAGTCGCGCACGAGGTCGAAAACAAGGTGCGCGAAGCCATGGGCATTCCCCTTTTGCCCGCGGCGGTTGCCGACTGAGCTTGCCTGACCTCACCTGACGACGCCCGCGGCTGCCCATGGCGCCCTTGACCTTGCGAGGCAAAGCCCTGGCGTGGCTCGCGCAGCGTGAACACTCCAAGCTCGAGCTGCAACAAAAGCTCGAGCGCTACGCCCAAAGGGTGCAAGCCAATCCCGACGACATTGCGCCGGTGATTGACGCGCTGGAGGCTGCCGGGCACCTCAGTGAGACGCGCTTCATCGAAAGCCGGGTCAACGCCCGGCTTTCGCGCTTTGGCAACCGTCGCATCGAGCAAGAGCTTCGAGCCAAAGGGGTGGCGCCCGATGAGACTTTGCGCGCCCAATTGCGCGACAGCGAGCTCATGCGGGCGCGCAGGGTGTTTGAGGCCAAATTTGGTCGCCAGGGTGACAGGGACTCTGCGGAGTCTTCCCACCCGGCCTCCAAGCCCTCACCCCAACTGCGGGCTCGGCAAGCCCGCTTTCTTGCCGCGCGCGGCTTTTCAGCGGCCACGGTGGCTCAGGTGTTGAAAGGGGCGGGGGTGGCCGAGGAGGCCTCGGAGGAGGAAGAAGTGGGCTGACGCCTTGCGGCCCGGGCGCCGCATGCTAGAGTCGTCGACCGTCATGCCTTTGCCTCCCGCATCACCTCACCGATCGCTCAAGCACCGCCGACAGCTGGAGGTGGAGGTCTATCGGCGCGATGACGGCCTGTGGGAAATGGATGCGCGTTTGCGCGACATCAAGAGCCGCGACACGCTCATGAACCATGGAGAGCTGCGCATGATGGGGGACCCCATCCATGACCTGCGCCTTCGCCTGGTGGTGCAGCATGACGGCCACATTGTCGACAGCGGCTCCCAATCCAGCCGGGTTCCCCACCCTGGGCACTGTGAGTTCAAACAGACCGACCCCTACCGAGAGCTGATCGGGCTGAATCTCAAGCGGGACTTTCGCCGCAGCAGCCTGGAGCGTTTGGTGGGGGTGCGGGGCTGCACCCACCTCACCGAGTTGGCCCAGGTGCT
>RFSP01000029.1 GCA_009923895.1 Betaproteobacteria bacterium
ACCGACGGCGACATGGAAAGCGCGATCGACTGGCTGCGCAAGAAGGGCCTGTCGCAGGCCGCCAAGAAGTCCAGCCGCGTGGCCGCCGAAGGCCTGCAAGTCTTCGTGGCAGGGCAAATCGGTTGGAACGCCCAATGTCAGTTTGAGTCAGACGATCTGGTTCAGCAGACGCGTCAGGCGCTCAGCAACGTTTGCGCCGTGCTGGCCCAGGCCGGTGCCGAGCCCACGCACATCACGCGCATGACCTGGTACGTGACCGACAAGCGTGAATACCTGCGCCGCGCACGCGAAATCGGATCGGTGTTTCGTGAGCTGATTGGCTCTTACCAAATCGCCATGACAGCGGTGCAGGTCAGCGCACTCATGGAAGATCGCGCGCAAGTAGAAATCGAGGTCACGGCCGTGGTGCCCCGCTCGAGCCCCTGAGGGTCGAGCCCCGCTTTCAGAGCGCTCACCACGGCCGCCCCGCAGGAAGCGGGGTGCCAGATCACCCGTCAATCAGCGCAGGATCCCAGGCGTGGACCTTTTGATGTTGCTCACCCAGGCTCTCAATGCCCAGACGCATCACATCGCCAGGTTTGAGATAGACCGGGTTGGGCTTGACCCCCATGCCCACGCCCGGAGGCGTGCCCGTTGAAATCAAATCGCCTGGGTACAAGGTCATGAAGCGACTGACATAAGACACCAGTTGGGCCACGCCGAAAATCATGGTTCGGGTGGACCCCTTTTGAAAGCGGTGTCCGTTGACCTCCAGCCACATCGACAAATTCTGAGGGTCGGGGACTTCGTCGGCGGTGACCAGCCATGGGCCCACAGGGCCGAAGGTGTCGCAGCCCTTGCCCTTGTCCCACGTGCCGCCACGGTCCATTTGGTACTCGCGCTCAGACAAGTCATTGACCACGCAATAGCCGGCCACATGCTTCAGCGCCTGGTCTTCACTCACGTAGCGCGCGGTGGTGCCAATGACCACGCCGAGCTCCACTTCCCAATCGCTCTTGACCGACCCCTGCGGCAGCACCACGGCATGGTCAGGGCCGACCACCGCGCTCAAGGGCTTCATAAAGATGATGGGTTCCTTGGGGATGGGCAAGTTGGACTCTTGGGCATGGTCGGCGTAGTTCAATCCGATGCAAATGAATTTACCCATCCCGCTCCAAGGCACGGCCAGCTCTGTTGGGCTCACCACCGGCAGCTGCTGGACATCCATTGACCGCAGGGCGGCGAGTCCCGCACTGGACAACACTTGCGGCGTGATGTCGGCCATGACGGGTGACAAGTCACGCACTTGACCTTTTGCATCCAAGATGCCAGGTCGCACTTGGCCTTTCGGGCCGTGTCTGAGGAGTTTCATACCGCTACCTTTACAAAAATATCAGTTCGACCAGCCACCGTCGATGACATGGGTGGTGCCCGTGGTGAAGGCCGATTCATCGCTGGCCAAGTACACCGCCAAAGCCGCGATTTCTTCTGTTCGCCCCAGACGGCCCATGGGTTGCCGGGCCACAAAGGCGGCTTCAACGGCTTGCAAGGTCTGTTGTGATGCTGCGGCCTGAGCAGCCATGCGATCGCGCAAAGATGGAGACTCGACCGTGCCGGGACAAATGGCGTTGCAGCGTATGCCTTGGGTGATGAAGTCGGCGGCCACTGCCTTGGTCAATCCGATCACCGCCGCCTTGGTCGTGCCGTAGATGAAGCGGTTGGGCGCGCCTTTGATGCTGCTGGCCACCGAGGCCATGTTGATGATGGATCCGCCGCCTTGCGCCAGCATGCCAGGCAGAAAGGCGCGAATCATCCGGGCCATGGACCGCACATTGAGCTCCATGGCCATGGACCATTCTTCTTCGGTGGCATCCAAAATGGTGCCCGCGTGCACAAACCCGGCGCCGTTAAAAAGCACCTGCACGGGGCCATATTGCGCTGCCGCCGCTTGAATGGCTTGCGCATTGGTGACATCCAGGCGGGCCACCCGACATCCCGTCTCCTGCGCAAGAGACCCCAGTGCCGCTTCATTGATGTCGGTCGCAATCACTTCAGCGCCCTCGCGTGCGAAGGCGATGGCCGTCGCACGGCCAATGCCTTGCCCGGCGGCGGTGACGAGTGCTTGTTTTCCTTGCAGACGCTTTGTCATCACGTGTCCTTCAGCCTCGCCCCACATAGGGCATTTTGGTGGCCATGACCGTGGTGAACAAGACATTGGCGGTCAACGGCAGACGCACCATGGTCATGAAAGTTTGCACCACCGCGTCCATGTCCATGCGCGCCTCGGGCCGAATGCTCCCATCGGCTTGTCGCACCCCCGCTGCCATGGCGGCCGTCATGTCACTGGCCACATTGCCAATATCGATCTGCCCCACGGCAATGTCAAAGGCACGACCGTCCAACGACGCTGCTTTGGTCATGCCGCTGATGGCGTGTTTGGTCGCCGTATAGGCAATAGATCCCGGTCGGGGCGTGTGGGCCGATATCGACCCGTTGTTGATGATGCGTCCACCTTGCGGCGCTTGTTCTCGCATGAGCTTGAAGGCCTGCGACAAGCAATAAAACATGCCGTTTAAATTGGTGTCGACGGCTTGCCTCCACTCCGCGCCTGTCAATTCATCCGGGCTCACGGCGCGCGAGGAAATTCCTGCATTGTTGAATAACAAATCCAAGCGGCCAAACTGCCGTTTCACGCTCTCAAAGAGGGCTGCCACCTGGTCTTCCTGGCCCACATCGCACACCACGGCATGACCGCGCGTGCGGGCCTGCCCGGCACTTTGTATGGTGGCTTCCAGCGCTTGCTGGTTTCGGCCCGCGCACACCACGGTCCAGCCTTCTTGCAGCAAAGCCAAGGCACATGCTTTTCCAATGCCACGACTTGCGCCCGTGACCAAGGCGATTCTTTCCATGTCAAGCAACCCTGTTGTTTGGTTGTGGCCGTCAGTGATTGTCTTTGGGCACAAAACTGCCGCGACGCCCTCTCAAAAAATCCAGATCAGCCCCTTCATCAGCCTGCAAGACATGGTCGATGTACAGCTTCCAATATCCGCTTTGTAGAGGAGGTGTGGGCGGCTTCCATTGTGCACGACGGCGTTCCAGCTCGGCGTCGTCGACGTGCAGGTGCACTTTGCGAGCCGGTACGTCCAAGGTGATGAGGTCGCCGTTTTGCACCAAGGCCAGTGGCCCACCGGCCGCAGCTTCAGGCGCTGTGTGCAAGACCACCGTGCCGTAGGCGGTGCCACTCATGCGCGCATCGCTGATGCGCACCATGTCGGTCACCCCTTTGCGCAGCACTTTGGGTGGCAGGGGCATGTTCCCCACCTCTGCCATGCCCGGATAGCCCTTGGGACCGCAATTCTTCAGGACCAACACGCAGGTCTCGTCAACATCCAAAGACTCGTCATCGATGCGCCGGTGAAAGTCCTCGCTGTCTTCAAAGACCACGGCCCGGCCGGTGTGCACCAGCAGTTCAGGCGTGGCAGCACTGGGTTTGATCACGGCCCCTCGTGGTGCCAGGTTGCCCCGCAGCACGGCAATACCGGCCTTTTCCTTGAACGGCTGATTCAAAGGCTTGATGACCTCGGCGTTGAAATTTTGGGCTGAGGCAATGTTGTCCGCCACGCTGTGCCCACTCACAGTGATGTGATCCAAATGAATCAGTGAAGAAATTTCTTTCATCACCGCCGGCAAGCCTCCGGCGTAGCAAAAGTCCTCCATGAGGTATTGCCCGGAGGGTTGCAGGTTCACCAGACAAGGCATCTCGCTGCCCAGGCGCTCAAAGTCATCAATCGTCAGCGGGATGCCCAATCGACCCGCGATGGCAATGAGGTGAATCACGGCATTGGTGCTGCCGCCAATGGCCGCCAGCGTGCGTATGGCGTTCTCAAAAGCCTGACGGTTGAGCACCTTCGACAGGCATTGGTCTTCATGGACCATTTCCACAATCCGCCGCCCGGCTTGCCGTGCCAGCACATTGCGTCGCCCATCCACGGCAGGGTAGGCCGCGTTTCCGGGCAAACCCACACCCAAAGCTTCCACCATGGACGCCATGGTGCTGGCCGTGCCCATGGTCATGCAGTGGCCGTGGCTGCGGTGCATGCAACTCTCGGCTTCCAAGAATTCCTGAAGCTTCAGGGTGCCACTGCGCACCTGTTCACTCATGCTCCACACGCCCGTGCCAGACCCCAGTTCCTGGCCTCGCCACTTGCCATTGAGCATGGGTCCGCCAGACACGCCAATGGTGGGCAGGTCCACGCTGGCCGCCCCCATGAGCAAGCTGGGTGTGGTCTTGTCGCATCCCATCAAGAGCACGACACCGTCCATGGGGTTGCCGCGAATGCTCTCTTCCACGTCCATGCTGGCCAGGTTGCGATACAGCATGGCCGTGGGCCGCAGCATCGTCTCGCCCAGGGACATCACCGGGAACTCCAGAGGAAATCCGCCCGCTTCGTACACGCCAAT
The DNA here is from genome assembly GCA_009923895.1 of Betaproteobacteria bacterium. Taxonomy (GTDB): domain Bacteria; phylum Pseudomonadota; class Gammaproteobacteria; order Burkholderiales; family Burkholderiaceae_C; genus Rubrivivax. Next base: position 4,441 of record RFSP01000029.1, read on the forward strand.
CTTGACCTGCTCGGCCAAAGTGCGGAAATGCGAGTTGCAAGGCGTCATCTCGCTGAAGGTGTTGCAAATGCCAATCACGGGGCGACCGTCGAACTGGTCGTGTGGAACGCCTTTGCCCTTGACCCAGCTCCGGTACACAAACCCGTCGCGGTCTTGCCGCCCAAACCATTGTTGGCTACGGAGTTCTTCGGGCTTTTTGCGAGCTTTGCTGCTCATGCTGTCATTCCTTGACGGACCCTGTCATGCCCGACACATAGTGTTCAACAAAAAACGAATAGGCCACTGCCACGGGCAGCGAGCCCAACAAGGCCCCCGCCATCAGCGAGCCCCAGTGATACACATCGCCTTCCACCAGCTCGGTGACCACGCCCACGGGTACCGTCTTGACCTCTGACGACGACACAAACGTCAGCGCATAGATGAACTCGTTCCAAGACAAAGTAAAGGCAAAGATGCCCGCAGAAATCAGTCCCGGCACGGCCAAGGGCAGCACGATCTTCACCAAAATTTGCCAGCGACTGGCTCCATCGATGAGCGCGCATTCTTCCAACTCGAAAGGAATGGTTCGGAAGTAACCCATCAACAGCCAGGTGCAAAAAGGAATCAAGAACGTGGGGTAGGTCAGGATCAGGGCCCACAGAGAATCAAACAGGCCCAACTTGAAGACGATCGCGGCCAAGGGGATGAACAAGATCGAAGGCGGCACCAGATAAGCCAAGAAGACGGCCACACCTGCTGGCTTGGCCCCCTGAAAGCGCAATCGCTCGATGGCATAGGCGGCCAAGACCGAAGCAATCAAAGAGATCACAGTGGCAGCCACCGAGACCCAGATCGTGTTCAAGAGCCATTCCGGGTAGGCGGTGTGAAAGATCAGTTTCTCAAAATGCGCCAGTGTGGGTTTGATGATCCAAAACGGATTGCCATCGCGCGCCAGCAGTTCCTCGTTGGGCTTTAACGAGGTCACCACCATCCAATAAAACGGGAACAACAACACAAAAACAAAAATGCCCAAGGGGATGTAAGTGGTGACCCATCTCCTTGGGGTGGACTGCAAAAAGTCCATGCTCACATGGTCGTCTCTTGTACTCACCGGTCGCCTCCTTGTTGCCAGGCGCGGCGCTGCAATCCAAAGAAGCTGAACATGATGGCGGCCAACAAAAACGGCACCATCAGTGTGGCCAACGCGGCACCCTCGCCCAAAGCGCCTCCAGGCACCGCGCGCTGGAACGCAAGGGTGGCCATGAGGTGTGTGGCGTTCAGAGGCCCTCCGCGGGTCAGCACATAAATGAGTTGAAAGTCGGTGAAGGTGAACAACACCGAGAAGGTCATCACCACGGCGATGATGGGCGACAACAAAGGCAAGGTCACGTGGCGAAACTGCTGCCAGGGCGTGGCACCGTCCAGGGCCGAGGCCTCATAGTAGGAAGGAGAGATGGTCTGCAATCCCGCGAGCAGGGAGATGGCCACAAAGGGCACCCCCCGCCAAACATTGGCCACGATGGTCGAAATCCGGGCGTTCCAGGGGTCACCCAGAAAGTCGATGTAGCTGTTGATCCAGCCCAGGCGCACCAGCACCCAGCTGACAACCGAAAACTGCGAGTCGTAAATCCACCAAAAGGCGATGGCTGACAAGGCGGTGGGCACAATCCAGGGCAGCAAGACCACCGCGCGAAAAAACGATTTGAAGGGCAGGTTGCGGTTGAGCAGCAAGGCCAACCACAAGCCCAGTGCGAACTTCAACACACTGGCCACGACCGTGTAGAACAAGGTGTTGAACAGCGCCAAGCGGGTGACACTGTCACCGATGAGGAAGCTGAAGTTTTCCAGCCCCACAAACTCCCCGGCGCGACCCACCTTGGCATCGGTAAAGCCCAGCCAGGTGCCCAAGCCCAAGGGGTAGGTCAAAAACAAGGCCAGCAAGACCACTGCGGGCAGCATGAACGTCCAGCCCAGCGCGTTTCGGTTGTTCTGAAACTTCTCCAGCAGTGTCATGGGTCTCCCTTGAGGGTCTGTGGCCTTGAGTCAAAGGTGGCGCATCCGGTGGGCGTGGGGACTTTCGGGTCCTTCAGGATCCTTTATGTCCTCACGTCCACCGAAGAGGTGCGCGAAGCAGTCCGGTCAGACCTTGTAGTAGCGCTCGGCGCGCTTTTGTGCGCGCTCGGCAGCCTCTTTGGGCGTCTTGGAGCCGCTGGCGGCTTCAGCCACCATGTTCACCACAATGAAGTCAGCTCCGGCGCCGGCTGAGGCGTACCCCAACTTGCCCGCGTAACCGGCAGGCCGCATGTTCTTCACACCATCGCGGTAGGCCGTGTGCTTGGGATCCACAGTCCAGATGCCTGTCTTTTCGTAGGCCCGCAGAGGCTGGGCAATATAGCCACCCGCTCCGGTGAGCCAAGGATCGAACTGCTCCTGCTCCATCATGAAGCGCAAGAACTCCTTGGCTGCATTGGGGTACTTGGTGTACTTCATGATCATTTGATTGAAGAACAGGTGCGACTCCGTGGGCACGCCCACCGGTCCCACGGGGAAAGACGCGTGCTGAATGTCAGCCGCCATCTCCTTGACCTTGGGATCGTTGGAGTTCTTGGCCGCGTAATAGATGGAAATGCCATTGTTGGTGACACTGACCTGACCGTCCAAGAAGGCTTTGTTGTTGTTGGGGTCCAGCCAAGAGAGCGTGCCCGGAATGAAGGTGGAATAAAGCTCCCGGCCATACTCCAGCGCCTTGATGGTTTCGGGGCTGTCGATCACCACCTTGTTGTTCTTGTCCACCAACATGCCGCCATGCGACCAGATCAGCCAGTTGCACCACAGGCCGTCACCCGTGGCGTTGCCCAGCGCCATGCCGCCTGGCGTGCCCTTTTCCTTCAGGGCTTTGAACATGGCCAAAAAGCCGTTGGTGTCTTTGGGGAAGGCGTCAAACCCGGCCGCTTTCACCTGGCTTTGGCGGTACACCATGTAAGAGCCCGCGGCACCCAGGGCCAGGCCAATCCACTTCTTTCCATCGGGGCGCAGATAGGCCTCGCAGGCCGGATACCAACCGCCATATTTCTTGCCCAAATATTCGGCCAAGTCGGTCACGTCCAGCAGCTTCTCAGGATACAGATTGGCATCGTCGTTGGTGGACAAGATGATGTCGGGTCCTGCACCGGTGTTGGCGGCCACGGCGGCTTTGGGGCGGACGTCTTCCCAGCCCTCGTTGTCCACGCGCACTTCGACGCCCGTTTTTTCGGTGAACTTCTTGACGTTGGCCATGTAGGCATCGATGTCGCCCTGGACGAATCGACTCCAGCGCAAGACGCGCAACTTGGCGCCCTTCTCGGGTTTGAAACTCAAACTGGATTGCGCGTGGACGGCAGGGGCCCACAACACCGAGCTGCCCAAGGCACTGCTCGCGGCAAGGCCCGCAGACCCTTCCAAAAATCGGCGACGATTGAATTCATTCATTTGTCATGTCTCCTCAGTGGTCAGAATGAATGTGCCTGGTGCGGCACGGGTGGGGAACGTGAACTTCGGGGTGCTCGCAACGGGTCAAGCCGTCAGGCGCAGACCGGTGTGGGCATCAAACAAGTGTGAGCGGCTCCAGTCTGGCAGCAGGCCGATCGTGCTGCCGGGGGCAAATCCATGTCGGTCGCGAAAAACGGCTGACATCTCGGTGCCGCGATAGCGGCAGGCCACAAAGGTGTCTGCACCGGTGGGTTCGACCGTGATCACTTCCACGGGCAACCCCTTCTCGGCGTCGAGTTGCAAATGCTCAGGCCGCGTGCCAAACATCACCTCTTGCCCGTCTTGGGGGCGCAGGTGAGCGGGGAAGGGCACTTGGAAGCCTCCATCCAACTCCACGCTCACTGAGGCGCCTTGGGTCTTCACACGGCCTTTGAGAAAGTTCATCGCCGGCGAGCCGATAAATCCCGCCACAAACAAATTGGCAGGTTCGTCATAGAGTTGCAAGGCAGGGCCCGACTGTTCTACGCGGCCATCGCGCATCACCACGATTTGGTCGCCCATGGTCATGGCTTCAATCTGATCGTGCGTCACGTAGATGGAAGTGGTCTTCAAGCGCTGGTGCAGCTCCTTGAGTTCCGTTCGCATGGCCACGCGCAGCTTGGCATCCAGGTTGGAAAGGGGCTCGTCGTACAAAAAGACTTGAGGGTCCCGCACGATAGCTCGGCCCATGGCCACACGCTGTCGTTGCCCGCCCGAGAGTTGGCGTGGATAGCGGTCCAGCAGGGGGCTCAAGCCCAAAATCTCCGCGGCACGCTGCACCTTTTGGTCCATGGTGGCCGCATCCACCTTGGCCAGCATCAGGGCAAAAGACATGTTTTGCTTCACCGTCATGTGCGGATAAAGCGCGTAGTTCTGAAACACCATGGCAATGTCACGCTGCTTGGGCGGCACGTCGTTGACTTTGCGCTCTCCAATCAAAATATCGCCGTCGCTCACATGTTCCAGCCCGGCAATCATTCGCAGCAAGGTGGATTTGCCGCACCCCGAAGGCCCCACCAACACGGTAAAAGACCCGTCGGCGATGTCAATGTCCACACCGTGCAGCACCTCGGTGTCACCAAATCTCTTCTTCACCGACCTGATCGAAACGCTGGACATGCTCGTTTTTCCTTGAGGCATGGGCCGACCGGCGGCCCTCAAAGTGCAGCAGGTTGTATGACCAAGCTGCGAGGCTGTCAATGGGCGCTGTCCCTCGGTTTTTGGGGGGGATGAGTCAGGTTTGCACTCATAAGGCAGGGTCGTGTTCACGTGGACAATGCCACTGTGTTGGGCAATGAATTGGGGCAGGCATGAAGATTCTGGTCACGGGAGGCGCGGGTTTCCTCGGGGCTCGTTTGGCGAGGACTTTGCTGGCCCGGGGGCGGCTGCAAGGCCAATCGATTGAACGGCTGGTCATCGCCGACCAATTTCCTGCCCCCCCAGACCTGGCCTCAGACCCTCGGGTCGAGGTGCGAACGGGCCCTTTGCTCAGTCAATGTGCCGATCTGGCTCAGGAGTCTTTGGGTGGCGTCTTCCACCTGGCATCGGCGGTCTCTGGCGAATGTGAACTCGACTTCGAGTTGGGATTGCGGTCAAACCTGGACAGCACCCGGGCGCTGCTGGACGCGCTTCGTGCAGCCGCAGGGCGGTCCAATGCGGCCGTGCCGCGCGTGGTTTTCTCAAGTTCCGTGGCCGTTTTTGGCCCGGATCCGGCCGTGCCCTTGCCCAAGATTGTCCAAGACCACACCTTGCCGGCCCCCCAAACCAGCTACGGCACCCACAAGCTCATTTGTGAGCACTTGGTGGCTGACTACACCCGCAAAGGGTTCATTGACGGTCGCAGTGCCCGGCTCATGACCGTGACCGTGCGGCCGGGTCGACCCAATGGAGCGGCCAGTTCCTTTTTCAGCGGCATCATCCGAGAACCCCTGGCAGGAGAAGAGGCCATCTGTCCGGTCTCGCCAGAGGTGTCCCATCCTGTGTCCTCTCCCCAACGCACGGTGGATGGCTTGATCGCCGTGTTTGAGGCGGACAGGGAGGCCTTTTTGGGGCGACTGGCCTTGAACCTGCCGGCACTCAATGTCACCGTGGCGCAAATGCTCGATGCCCTGGAACGGGTGGCGGGCAGCGCGGTGCGTCAGCGCGTGAAATTCGTGCGCGACGAGCGCATTGCGGGCATTGTGGCCAATTGGCCCCAAGGCGCCCAAGGCGAGCGGGCGCTGCGACTGGGCTTGACCCCTGAGGCGCATTTCGACGACATCATCCGTCAGTACATCCACGACTGCGCCTCCAACCCGGCCGCACTGAAAGGGCTCGCCTCATGAACCAGATCGATCTTCGCGGCCGCGTGGCGGTGGTCACCGGGGGTGCCCGCGGCATCGGCTGGGCCATCGCACATCGCTTTTTGCAGTCGGGCGCACAAGTGGTGCTGTGGGATGTAGACGCTCAAGAGCTCCAACAAGCGGTCGAGAGCCTTTCAGCCTTTGGCACGGTGTCGGGCCAAGCCGTGGAGTTGACCGACGACGCGGCCGTGGCCCGCACGACGCAAGCCACTGTCGCCCACGCAGGTCGCATCGACATTCTGGTCAACAACGCGGGCATCACGGGTGGCAACGGCTTGACCTGGGAATTGGATCCTCAGGTCTGGCGGCGCGTGGTGGACGTGAACTTGATCGGCCCCTACCTGACTTGTCGCCACGTGGTACCGGTCATGCTGCAACACAACCAGGGCCGCATCGTCAACATCGCCTCCGTGGCTGGCAAAGAAGGCAATCCGCAGGCCTCGCATTACAGCGCCAGCAAAGCAGGGCTCATCGCCTTGACCAAGTCACTGGGTAAAGAACTCGCCACGCGAGGCATTTTGGTCAACGCAGTGACGCCTGCCGCGGCCAAAACGGCCATGTTTGACCAAATGACCCAGGCCCACATCGACTACATGTTGGGCAAAATTCCCATGGGTCGTTTCTTGGAAGTTCAAGAGCTCGCAGCCATGGTGGCCTGGCTTTCCAGCGATGAGTGCTCTTTTTCCACGGGGGCTGTGTTTGACATCACCGGGGGGCGCGCGACGTACTGATGGACACCTTCACCCAAGTCATCCTTTTTACAGACACCGACGGCCGGGCCCGATTTCGCGAAGAGTCCATCCCCATGGACGAAGGCACGCCCCTGTCGCGCTTGTCAGCGGTCCAAGGCGTGTCAGGGTTGCAGCTGCGGCGCAGCCCGGTGGGCTTTCGCAGCGAGTTCCATTGCACGGGCACACCGCAGTGGGTGTTTATTTTGGAAGGCCAGATGGAGATTGGCTTGCAAGACGGCACCTCCCGCATCTTCGGCCCCGGCGAGCACTTCTACTCGGCAGACGTGTTGCCCTCGGGAGCCGTTTTTGATGCCCGGGTGCACGGCCATTGGAGCCGTCAAGTGGGCTCCGACCCCTTGGTCACTGCGTTTGTGCGCTGAGGCTCACTCCACCGCGCCCAGCAACAGCCACTCCATGAGGGCCTTTTGCACGTGCATGCGGTTTTCTGCTTCATCCCACACCACCGACTGCGGACCGTCAATGACCTCGGCCGTCACCTCTTCTCCTCGGTGGGCGGGCAGGCAATGCATGAACAAAGCTTTTGAGTCAGCCACGGCCATCATCTCTTCGTCCACGCACCAGTCCACAAAGGCTTTCAGACGTTCTTCGTTCTCGGCCTCGTAGCCCATGCTGGTCCACACGTCGGTGGTCACCAAGTCCGCACCGGCACACGCGTCCAGCGGATGGTTGAAGACCTGGTAGCAGCGAGAGTCCGACACCCCCGCCACGCCCGGATCCACCTCATAGCCGCTGGGTGTGCTGACGTGCACCTTGAAGCCCAAGACCTCGGCCGCTTGCAGCCACGTGTTGGCCATGTTGTTGCCGTCACCCACCCAAGCCACCGTCTTGCCCTCGATGGAGCCCCGGTGTTCGATGTAGGTGAAGATGTCTGCCAGCACTTGGCAAGGGTGGTACTCGTTGGTCAAGCCGTTGATGACGGGCACGCGCGAGTGGGAGGCAAATCGCTCGATCTTGGCCTGTTCGTAAGTGCGGATCATCACAAGGTCCACCATGCGGCTGATGACCTGTGCGGTGTCTTCAATGGGTTCAGCGCGTCCCAAGTGGGTGTCACCGGTGGTGAGATTCACCACCGAACCGCCCAACTGGTACATGCCCGCCTCAAAACTCACGCGCGTGCGTGTGCTGGCCTTTTCAAAGATCATGGCCAGCGTTCGGTCGGCCAGCGGTTGGTACTTCTCGTAGTTCTTGAAGCGCTGCTTGATGACTCGGGCGCGCTCAAACAAATGGAGCAATTCGGCCTTGCTCAAGTCCTTGAACTGCAAAAAGTGCTTCAAGGCCACGGTCTTGGCATTCACGATTGCGGCTCCGCCAAGAACGCTTTGACCAAGGGGGCCAGACGAGCCACCACTTCTTGTGCCTCTTGCAGCGTCATGATCAAGGGCGGAACGAGGCGGATGACATTGTCGGCTGTGACACTGATGAGCAGTCCGGCTGCCGCACCGGCCCCGAGCCATGCATAACGGGACCGGTTCGGAGGAGCGTGATAGAAGTCGGAGTCGCCAATCGCCCGGCGTACTTCACGAGGAGTGACCG
>RFSP01000281.1 GCA_009923895.1 Betaproteobacteria bacterium
GCCAAGGTCCCTTTAAGAACCATGAGCTCGCCTTCGGCGATTTGGCCGCCCGTGAGCAACCAAATTCTCTCCTGACCTGCTCAGTATATCTGTCCGACTCGGGCGTGTCATCCCCAGTCCACGGCGACAGGGCAAAATACGCCCAATGAATGACACCGCCGCCGCTGCCCCTTCGGCGCCCTACGACCTGTGGGCCATGGGGCTGGCCTTGGAGCAAGCGCAAAAGGCGCAAGCGCTGGGAGAAGTGCCGGTGGGGGCGGTGGTGCTGCGCGTGAGTCCCACAAGCCCTCAGACCCCAGAGGTGGTCGCCGTGGGGCACAACCAGCCAATCGGGGCGCACGATCCCACGGCCCACGCAGAAATCGTGGCCTTGCGTCAGGCTGCGTTGCGAATAAAAAACTACCGCCTGCCCGATTGCGAGCTCTTCGTGACCTTGGAGCCCTGTGCCATGTGCGCCATGGCCATGATGCATGCCCGAATTCGTCGCGTGGTCTTCGCCACACGCGACCCCAAAACCGGTGCGGCGGGATCGGTGGTCGACCTGTTCGCCCAAAACGCCCTGAATCACCACACCCAAGTGGTTGGCGGCGTTCATTCCGAGGCCTGTGCAGAGCTCCTTCGCGCGTTTTTCTTGCAGCGTCGCGAGCAAACCAAAGCAGCCAGAGGGGCACGTTCGGCCCAATCGGCATGACGACACTTCAATTGTTCAGCCCCTCGGGCGTGATTCCTCAGCCGGCTCAGGTGAGGCTGGCGGCCCAACGACTCAAGTCCTTGGGTTTCGAGGTCCACATCGACGAAGCGGCGCTCAAGCGATGTCAGCGTTTTGCGGGCGATGACGATATCCGCTTGGCGGCCATCCATCGAGTGGCTCACGCGGCGCCTTCGGTGGCCATGGCCACCCGGGGTGGGTATGGTCTGACGCGATTGCTGGATCGCATTGAGTGGAAGCGGCTGTCGCGCAGTGTCGAGCAGGGCACTCGTTGGGTGGGATACAGCGACTTCACCGCGCTGCACTTGGGATTGCTGGCTCACAGCGGCGCGACCAGCTGGGCGGGCCCCACCGCCATGGAAGACTTTGGTCGGCCCGTTGAGCGCGGCGGACCCGATGACGTGACGGTGTCGTGCTTCACCGAAGCCATGTCAGGAACTCTGGAGGCGGTGGGTTTTCGCACCGACACAGGATTCGATGGCCTGGGCCTGCGGGGCACGCTCTGGGGGGGCAACCTCACCATGCTCAACTCCTTGCTGGGCACGCCGCATTTCCCCAAGGTGCGTCAAGGGATCTTGTTTTTAGAGGATGTCAACGAGCATCCCTACCGTGTGGAGCGCCAACTTCTGCAGCTGCTGCAGGCGGGCGTGCTGCAGCAGCAACGGGCGATTTTGCTGGGTCATTTTTCTGATTGGCGGCCTTCACCGCTCGACCGGGGATTCACCATGAAGACCGTGTGGTCCCACCTTCGATCGCAATTGCGCGTGCCGGTATTGACCGGTCTTCCCTTTGGTCATGTGCCGACACGCGTGACCTTGCCTGTGGGTGCCCGCGTGTCGCTCTTTGTCCAGGGTCGCGAGGCCTTTGTGCAATGGTGATCGCGTCATTGAGCAGCGGCTGGGCCCGCATCGCCGTGCTCATCGGTTCGCTGGCCGGTCTGGGCGCGCTCACCGCTTGCGACAACAGCCCCCATGAGCCAGGGGCTGCGGCCAGCAACACCTTGTTCACGGCCATGGTCGAAGGCTCGCCTCGCCACCTCGACCCCACGGCCTCTTATTGGAGCAACGAGACACCGTTCACCTATCAAATCTACGAGCCCTTGTACGGCTATCACTATCTCAAGCGTCCGTTCGAGTTGGTGCCCAAGACTGCGGCCCAGGTGGTCGAGCCTCGCTATGTCGATGCGGGAGGGCGACCGCTGCCTGCCGACGCACCCGCCAGCGCAGTGGCCCAAAGCATTTATCAAATCCCCATCCGCCCAGGCATCCTCTTTGCACCCCACCCGGCATTTGCCAAAGATCCGTCCACCGGACGATACCGGTATCACGACATGAAGTCGGGGGATTTGGGTTCGCGACGCCGTCCGGGAGACTTTGAGCACCAGGGCACCCGGGAGCTGTTGGCAGATGACTTTGTTTACGCGCTCAAACGTCACGCCACCACCCGATTCACCACACCCATCTTCAGCACCTTCGCTGAATTCGTCGTGGGGTTGCGTGAGTACGGTCTTCTCATCAAGAAAGAAGACGCCAAGCTGCGAGCGGGTTTGGCGCCTTCCAATCCCGACAAGCCATTTTTGGATTTTCGTCAATGGCCGCTGGAAGGCGCACGCGCCTTGGACAGCCATACGTTGGAGATCCGCATCAAAGGCAAATACCCGCAGTGGAATTACTGGATGCAGATGACCTTCATGGCCCCCGTGGCGTGGGAGGCGGACGCTTTTTACGCGCAGCCGGGCATGGCCGCGGTGGGGCTCTCGCTGGACCGTTGGCCGGTGGGCACGGGCCCCTACATGATGGAAGAATTTGTTCAGGACCGTCGCCACGTGATGGTGCGCAACCCCAACTACCGGCGCGAGCTCTATCCCTGTGAAGGCGCAGTGGGTGACCGCGAAGCCGGGCTGTTGGACGACTGTGGCAAGCCCACGCCGTTCATCGATCGCATCGTCTTGACGGTCGAGCGTGAATCCGTGCCGCAACGCGCCAAATTCAGGCAAGGCTTCTACGACGTCGAGGTGTTTG
>RFSP01000282.1 GCA_009923895.1 Betaproteobacteria bacterium
TGCATGCCCGCTTTCTTCAGTTGGTCCAATTGCGCGGCGCTGGCCTCGCGATTGACCTTGCGCTGATAAGCAGAAGACTCCACTGCAGCGTCTTGAATGATTTTCTTTTCAGCAGCTGACAGCGTGTCCCACACCTTCTTGCTGAAGATGAGCGACTGCGGGTTGTACTGGTGGTTGGTCAAGGTGAGGAACTTTTGAACTTCAGCAAACTTGTTGGCCAGAATCACCGACAACGGGTTTTCTTGTCCATCGACGGCCTTTTGCTCCAGCGCGCCATACAACTCAGGAAACGCCATGGGCGTGGGGTTGGCGCCCAGGGCTTTGACCCAGTCCACATTGATGGCATTGGGAATGACGCGCAGCTTCAATCCGGCAATGTCTTCCACCGTGTTGATGGCCCGACGGCTGTTGGTCATGTTTCGGAAACCCAGCTCCAAATAAGACAGGCCCACAATGCCCTTGTCCGCCAGCTTGGCATGCAACTTTTGCCCAAAAGGACCATCGACCACCGCATCGGCCTCTTTTGGATTGGCGAACATGAAGGGAAAGTCAAACACCTCAAAGTCTTTGACCTGAGACGCCAAAATGCCGGAATTCAACGCCGTGATTTCCACCGTGCCGCCCTGCAGGGCTGACACGGTGGCGGCGTCGCTGCCCAGGGTACCGCCAGGAAACACGGTGACCTTGATCTTCCCGCCCGACTTGGCCGACACAATCTCGGCGAACTTGACCGCACCCATCTCCAAGGGGTGGCCCTTGGGATTTTGGAGTCCGAACTTGAAAGTGCGCTCTTTGATGTCCTGCGCCAGGGCGCTGGATCCAAAGGCGGTCAAAACGGCCACAGCCATCACGGCTTTAAAAAACACTCGCTTCATGGGTTGTCTCCTCCAATGGGTGATTGAGATCAATAAAACAGCTTCAACGGCCACAAAACCAATTGCGGCACCAGGACCAACAGAAACAAAACCACCAGCTGGGCGGCCATGAAAGGCAAGACGCCCAAGGTCACTTCATCCATCTTCATGCGCCCCACCCCGGCCACCACGTTCAGCACGGTGCCCACGGGCGGTGTCACAAGGCCGATGGAGTTGTTGATGATGAACAGCACACCAAAGTAAACGGGGTCAATCCCCGCCGCTTTGACAATGGGCATGAGCACCGGCGTGAGAATGAGGATGGTGGGTGTCATGTCCATGGCCGTGCCCACCATGATCACCACCAACATGATGGCCACCATCAGCAAGGTGGGATGCCCCATCAACGGCTCCAACAAAGCCACCAGCTCTGCCGGGAGGGCTGCCACCGTGATCAACCAGGCGGACACCATGGCAGCGGCCACCAAGAACATCACCACCGAGGTGGTTTTGGCCGCAGACACAAACACGTGATAGATCTGAGAAAGATTGAGCTCGCGGTAGACAAAGGTAGCCACAAAAAGTGCATAGACGGCAGCCACCACCGCCGCCTCGGTGGGCGTGAACACGCCCATCTTGAGGCCCACCAGCACGATCACCGGCAACACCATCGCCCAGGTGGACTCTTTGAGCGCCTGCAAACGCTCGGCGCGGCTGGCTTTGGGAGGGGGCTCGATGTTTTCTCGCTTGGCGACCCAGTACCAGGCCACAGCAATGGACAAACCCATCAACAAGCCAGGGACGATGCCTGCCAAGAACAACTTGGTGATGGAGACGTTGGCCGCCACGCCAAAGATCACGAAGCCAATGGAGGGAGGAATCACCGGGGCAATGATCCCCGCTGACGCGATCAGCCCTCCTGCCTTGGCGCGATCGTGACCCGCCTTGATCATCATGGGTAGCAACAAGGCGGCCAGGGCAGCCGTATCGGCCACGGCGGAGCCGGAAAGCGCCGCCATCATCACGGCCGCCAAGATCGTCACATAGCCCAATCCGCCGCGAACGTGTCCCACCAACGTCAAGGCCACGTTCACGATGCGCCGGCTCAAACCGCCCGCGTTCATCACCTCCCCGGCCAACATGAAGAAGGGCACTGCGAGCAAGGGAAAACTGTTGGCCCCTTCGATGGTGTTTTGCGCCAGGATTTGTGGGTCAAAGTTGCCCATGTGCACCATGAGCGCCACACCCGACACCAGCAAGGCGTAAGCAATGGGCACGCCCAGCGCCATGGCCAAGATGAGCGCACCCAAGAAGATGGTGATGGTCATTTGATGCCTCCCAGGGGCCCCTCGTGCCCAGGCCCGACATCCTCAGACTCGCGCACGGCCACCAGCTCGTCGTCGCGAAGGCGACCGGTCAGCACTCGCCAGAGTTCACGCAGCATGAGCACGCTGGCCAGGACCGAGAACACCACGCCCGAGGCATAGACCCAGGCCATGGAGAACCCGGTGACCGGCGCCTCCACATCGGCATTGATCACCGTTTGCGCCCAGCTGCCTTGAAACAGATACACATTGATGAGCAGCATGAGCAGGTAGCTGACAATCAAACACAGGCGTTTGCCGGTGGGCCCCAAGCGCCCCACCAGCATGTCGGTGCCCAAATGGCCGTGCTCTTTCACGGCCACTGCCGCGCCCATGAAGGTCATCCATATGAACAGCCAGCGTGACAGCTCCTCGGACACTGTGATGCCGTCATTGAAGGCATAGCGCATCACCACATTGCCAAAGACCAGCACCACCATCAGCGCCAGCAG
>RFSP01000283.1 GCA_009923895.1 Betaproteobacteria bacterium
CGCTCGAACTTGCGGATGTGATACGCCACATCGGGCACAAAGTAGGTGTAGGTGCCATCGGACTTGCGCATGACGCGGTCCTTGTCGTCGCCGTAGTCGGTCGTGCGCAGCCACAGGGCGCCGCCTTCTTCAAACGTCTTGCCAGCGCCGATCAGGCGCTGCACGGTTTGGTCGACGAGGCCGTCTTGGTACAGACTCGACTCCAAGAAGTAATGGTCGAAGTGCACGCCGAAGGCTTGCAGGTCGAGGTCCTGCTCATGGCGCAGATAGGCCACGGCGAAAGCGCGGATGCTGTCCAGGTCTTCAGGGTCGCCCGAGGCCGTGAACTGCCGATCGTCAGCCTGAACAGTCTTCTTGGCCAAAAAATCTTGCGCGATGTCGGCGATGTAGTCGCCGTTGTAGGCCGATTCGGGCCACTGTGCGTCACCGGGCTTGAGCCCGCGCAATCGCGCCTGCACCGACTGCGCCAGGGTGTTGATCTGCACCCCCGCATCGTTGTAGTAGAACTCGCGCAGCACCTCGCAACCCTGGCTGGCCAGCAGGTTGCAAATGGCGTCGCCGAGTGCGGCGTTGCGGCCGTGTCCCACGTGCAAGGGGCCGGTGGGGTTGGCAGAGACAAACTCCACCATCACCCGCTTGCCGGATGCAGCACGTTGTCCGTAACAGCTGCCATGGGCCAACACTTCGCTCACGACGGATTGCTTGGCGGCATCGGCCAGGCGCAGGTTGATGAAGCCCGGGCCTGCGATCTCCAGCGCCTTGACCCAGCGCTGCACGGCGGCTTGCCGGTGCAAGGCATCGACAAGATGCTGGGCGAGCTCGCGCGGATTTTTCTTGAGGGGCCGTGCGAGTTGCATCGCGCAGGTGATGGCGAAGTCGCCATGGGCGGCTTGCCGCGGAGATTCGAATGCCGCTTCGAGGGGGGTGTCGGGGGCCACTTCGGCGAGCGCCGCGCGCAACGCATCCAGCAGCGCCAAGGTGGCTTGTTGCATGGACGCAATTCTACGGGTGTGCGGCTGTGCAATCCTTTGTGAGGTTCATGTCGGCGCAAGCAGGTGCTGAGACGTTAAGGAGGGGCCAACAGCGATTCGCGTTGAAGGCGTTCATCCACCACCCAAGAAAGGGAACACGCCATGAAGTCATGGGCCTCCATTTTGATGTTGTCACTGGGCTTGATGGCGGGGGCGGCGCATGCGGCCGATCCCAAGCCGGCCGCCGCCGCTTCTGCGGCCAAGGTTCCTTCCGCCTGCGAAGCGCAGGCCGCTGAAAAGAAGCTCGCAGGTGCTGCCAAGACCAGCTTCTTGAAGAAGTGCGAAGCCGATGCGGGTGCCGGTGCTCAAGACGCCCAAGCCGCGTGCGAGAAGTCCGCTGCCGACAAAAAACTCGCCGGCGCCGCCAAGACGAGCCACGTCAAGAAGTGCCTGGCCGATGCCAAGGCGCCCGCACCTGCTGCGGCCGCAACGCCGGCACCTGCACCCGCACCTTCACCCGCGCCTTCACCTGCACCTGCGAAGAAGTAATTCAAAGGTCCCCGACATGGCCCGCCGCCGTGACGGTCCTCGTCACCGAGGCCGCTGCGGTGGTGAGGACGGCTGCCCGGACTGTTGCCAGTACTGTGCGCGTCCATAGGTCTGCTTGAGGTGGTCGATCCACAGCCGCACCCGCAAGGGCAGGTACTTGGCGTGCGTGAAAACGGCGTAAATGCCATTGGGCGGCGCTGCGTAGTGGTCCAACACACTCACCAGCCGGCCGGCGGCAATGTCCTCGGCCACCTCCCAGGTGCTGCGCCACGCCACGCCCAGGCCCGCCACGCACCACTCGTGCAGCACTTGCCCGTCGCTGCAGTTCAGGCGCCCGCTGGGGCGCACGTGGACCACTTTGCCGTCTTCAGAAAACGCCCACCCGCGTGACTGGCTGGCCTCGGAGCTCAAGGTCAGACACTCGTGATGGGAGAGGTCGGAAGGCGTTTGTGGCGTGCCGTGTTGGGCCAGATAAGACGGAGCCGCCACGCACAGCCGGCGGTTGTCGGCCAGGCGCACGCTGATCAGGTTGGAGTCGGGCAGGTCGCCCACGCGCACGGCGCAGTCATAGCCCTCGTTGACGAGGTCGACCAAGCGATCCGACAGATTGAGCGACACGCTCACATCGGGATGTTGCGCCATGAAGCCCGGCACCAACGGCGCCACGTGGCGCCGGCCAAACCCTGCGGGTGCGGTGATGCGCAGGTGCCCGCTGGCCTTGATGCCCCCCGCGCTCACGCTGGCCTCGGCCTGGCTCAGGTCTGCAAGCAAGCGCTGACAGTCTTCCAAAAACGCGCTGCCCTCTTCAGTGAGCGAAATCTTGCGCGTGGTGCGCACCAGCAGCTTCACACCCAAACGGCCCTCCAGCGCATCGATGCGCCGACCAATCACCGCCGGCGCCACGCCTTCGGCATGGGCGGTGGCGGTCAGGCTGCCTTTGGTGGCGACCGCCACAAAGGATTCGAGCTGCTTGAGCTTGTCCATGGTGTCGATTATGCGCACGCAAGCTGGGAATCTTTGGCTTGGGTTGCTGAATTGTTGCGTTTTGGTGTGGATTTGGGTGGTTGCTGCTTGGGGTGTCTGTGAATA
>RFSP01000284.1 GCA_009923895.1 Betaproteobacteria bacterium
ACCGCTTGCTCGTACGCGGCGGTTTTGAGTTGGTGGATGCGGGCAATGTGGTCTTGAACCGGACGGCCTTCGACCGTCTCAGGCATGGGGCCGCGCTGGGACCAGTAGGCGGCAATGCGTTCTTTGCCGCCCGAGACTTCCAGCAAGCGCGTGTAAAGCGCAACATCCCAATGCCAATCGAGCCCCACCTGGGCAAAGGCTTGATTGAAGGCCGCCAAATGCGCCATCTCGGTGTCGGCCAGTGTGCCGTCAACGTCAAAGAGCAGCGCTTGGAGCATGGGGTTGGGCAAAGACTCGGCTGGCCAAGATGTCGGCCGCGCTCAAGGTGCTCAAGTCTTCAGCGGTGTGGGCCTTGTCTGCGTGCGCAAACAAACGACTGGCTTGGCGAAGGCGGGCGCGGTCCAGGGCGTTGCGCACACTGCGGGCGTTGGCAAAGTGGGGCTGCTGCTTGCGGCGCTCCAGGTAGCGCGTGAAGGCATCGCGGGCAGACTCCTGGCCTTCAGCGTCTGCATCGGCGAACCGGTAGTTGAGCTCAAGAAGCATGAGTTCCGCAATGCGAAGCAGCTCGTCGACGCTGTAGTCTGGAAAGTCCAGGTGGTGCGCAATGCGGCTGCTCATGCCCGGATTGGAGGAAAAGAAGGTGTCCATGCGGTCTTTGTAGCCCGCCAAGATCACCACCAAATCGTCACGCTGGTTCTCCATGACCTGCAAAAGGATCTCAATGGCCTCTTGCCCGTAATCGCGTTCATTCTCTGGTCGATACAGGTAGTACGCCTCATCGATGAAAAGCACGCCTCCCATGGCCTTCTTGAGCACTTCTTTGGTTTTGGGCGCCGTGTGTCCGATGTATTGGCCCACCAAATCGTCTCGGGTCACGGCCACCAAGTGGCCTTTTCGCACATAGCCCAGGCGGTGCAGGATCTGCGCCATCCGCTGGGCCACGGTGGTCTTGCCTGTGCCCGGATTGCCGGTGAAGCACATGTGCAAGCTGGGCGCTTGGGCGGCCAGCCCCCGGTTCTTGCGAAGGCGGTCAATGACCAGCAGGGCGGCAATGTCACGCACCCGTTGCTTGACAGGCGCCAGGCCGATCAAGCCCGCATCCAATTCAGCCAGCACCTGGTTGACCTGTGTGCTGGCCATCACCTCGGCCGCGGTGTGCAAGCGTTCTACCTCAGACGCCGCACCGGGGGCCTGTGAAGGCTGTTCAGGCGCCTGCGGCGTCGCTGGCGCTGAGGGTGTTTTGCTGCCGGGCAAGTGATACATGGCATTCACCTGCAGAGGTCATCAATACCGCTGGCCTTCGGGCTTGTCGGTGGCGTAGCTGTGGATGGTGTAGCGCATGGTGCGGTTGTGCCACTCTTGACGCACGAGTCCAAAACCCGGCTCATTCTTGGGACGGTTGACGATGAAGCTCATGGTGATCGACTCCACACCACGCGTGGAGTCAAAGGCCATGAGACGGATGTAGTGCTGGGGAAAGGTCTGGCGACATTGCTGCACCTCCAGCAGAACGCCCGCCGGGTCTTGCAGATCGAACATGGGCATGCCGAACATTTCCCAATAGGTGTTGCGCGGGTGCGGGTCATCGGTGTACTCCACGCTCCAGGCATAGCCCTTTTTCAAGCCGTAGTCGATTTGCATGCGAATCTCGTCGTCGGTGAGGTCCGGCAAAAAGCTGAACTGGCCTTGGGTGATGCGACCAACGGGGTTTGTCATCATGATGCAGACTCCAATCAAATGTTTTGTTTTGTCAGTGCGACGCGCTGTGGCAGCCCGATCAGGCGGACGCTGTGGGGGTGGTGGCGTAGTCGCTGGTGTCGGTGGACGTGTAGTTAAAGCTCACGTCTTTCCAGGTGTCCAGCGCTTGTTTGAGCGGTGTGCAGAACTGGGCCGCTTTTTGCAGGATGTCGGGGCCTTCTTGCAAAAGGTTGCGACCCTCATTGCGCGCTTTGACCATGGCTTCCAGGGCCACCCGGTTGGCCACTGCGCCGGCCTGGATGCCTGCAGGGTGTCCGATGGTGCCGCCACCAAACTGCAACACCACGTCATCTCCAAACAAATCAATGAGCTGGTGCATTTGACCGGCATGGATGCCGCCCGAGGCCACCGGCATCACCTTGCGCAGGTCGGCCCAGTCTTGATCGAAGAACAGGCCCCGAGGCAAATCGGTGCGGGTGATGGCCTCACGGCACACGTTGTAATAGCCTTGGACCGTGAGCGGATCACCTTCGAGCTTGCCCACGGCCGTGCCGGTGTGCAAGTGGTCCACGCCGGCCAAGCGCAGCCATTTGGCAATCACGCGGAAGCTCACGCCGTGGTTCTTCTGTCGGGTGTAGGTGCCGTGCCCTGCGCGGTGCATGTGCAAGATCATGTCGTTCTTGCGACACCAATTGCTCATGCTTTGAATGGCCGTCCATCCCACAATGAGGTCGATCATGACGATGACGCTGCCCAGCTCTTTGGCCAATTCGGCGCGCTCGTACATGTCTTCCATCGTGGCCGCGGTGATGTTGAGGTAGCTGCCTTTGACCTCGCCCGTGGCCGCACTGGCTTTGTTGACGGCGTCCATGACGTAGAGAAA
>RFSP01000285.1 GCA_009923895.1 Betaproteobacteria bacterium
AATCGCATGATCGAACAATATGGCCGCCAAGCGGGCTTCTTGCTGGAAGAAGGGTGTACGCCATCCCAAGTGGACAAAGCCATTGAGAAATTTGGATTTGCCATGGGCCCCTTCCGCATGGGCGATCTCGCCGGCAATGACATTGGCTGGGCCATACGCAAACGCCGTTACGTCGAAAAGCCGGGCATGCGCTACAGCAAGACCGCAGATCTTTTGTGCGAGATGGGTCGGTTCGGTCAAAAGACGGGGGCAGGGTGGTATGACTACCTGCCTGGTAAACGCGATGCCCTGCCTTCAAAGGCCGTGGAAGAGATGATCGCAACCCACCGCACCGCCCTGGGCATTGCCCCGCGCAAGATCAGCGACGACGAAATCGTCCACCGTTTGGTCTATGCCTTGGTGAATGAAGGCGCCAAGATCCTTGACGAAGGCATTGCGTCCAAAGCGAGTGACATCGACGTGGTGTACCTCACCGGTTACGGTTTCCCATTCTGGCGAGGGGGCCCCATGTGCTACGCCGACAGTCAGGGGCTGTTCAACGTGGTTCGCGCCATGAATCGTTTTGCGGCCAACCCCTTGGACGATGCCGAATTTTGGCAGCCTGCACCCTTGTTGCAGCGCCTCGTGGCCGAGTCCAAGACCCTGACCTGATCTAAAGGAATCCATCATGACTGAAGCTGTCATTGTCTCGACCGCCCGCACACCGCTGACCAAGAGTTGGAAGGGCGCCTTCAACATGACCCACGGGGCCACCTTGGCCGGCGCAGCCATTGAAGCCGCGGTGCAAAGAGCGCGCGTGGATCCAGGGGCTGTAGAAGACGTCCTGATGGGGTGCGCCAATCCCGAAGGGGCCACCGGTTGGAACATCGCTCGCCAGGCCGCCTTGCGGGCGGGCTTGCCCATTTCTGTGGCGGGCCTCACCGTCAACCGCTTCTGTTCGAGCGGACTGCAAACCATTGCCATGGCGGCTCAACGCATCATGAGCGGCGAAGGCGACGTGTATGTGGCCGGTGGTGTGGAGAGCATCTCTTGCGTTCAGCAAGAGATGAACATGCACATGTTTGAGGACATCTGGCTCAAAGCCCACAAACCCGAAATTTATTGGCCCATGTTGCAGACGGCCGAAATGGTGGCCAAGCGCTATCAGGTTTCCAAGGAGCGCCAGGACCGCTATGGGGTGGAGAGCCAAGTCAGGGCGTGTGCTGCTCAGGCAGCAGGCCGTTTCAAAGATGAGATCGTGCCGGTCACAGTCACTGCGGGCGTGGCCGATCCGGTGATGGGGTTGCGCAGCAAAGAACTCACCGTGAGCGTCGATGAAGGGCTGCGTGAAGGCACCACTTACGACAGCATCAAGGACATCCGCACGGCGGTACCTGGGGGCGTGGTCACGGCAGGCAACGCCAGTCAGTTCAGTGACGGGGCCGGAGCCTGTGTGGTGGTGAGCGAGAAGTATGCCCAGACTCAGGGCTTGCAGCCCTTGGGTCGTTTCTTGGGCTTTGCGGTCTCAGGGTGCGAGCCTGACGAGATGGGCATCGGCCCGGTTTTCGCTGTGCCCAAAGTGCTCAAGCGTTTGGGGCTGAAAGTCGATGACATTGACCTCTGGGAGCTGAATGAGGCCTTTGCCGTGCAGGTGCTGTACTGCGCCGACCAGTTGGGCATTCCCATGGACCGTCTCAATGTCAACGGAGGAGCGATTGCGCTGGGACACCCCTATGGCATGAGCGGACAGCGATTGACCGGCCATGCGCTGATCGAAGGCAAGCGCCGCGGAGCCAAACGGGTTTGTGTGACCATGTGCGTCGGTGGCGGCATGGGAGCAGCGGGCATCTTCGAAGTCCTTTGAGTCCAAAGGTCATGGCTTTGCGCGGCGCACTGGACCACTTGCTGTACCAATGGTTGCGCGTCGAAGATCTGACGCAACGTGCTCGCTTTCAAGAGCATTCGCGTGAAACCTTTGATGCGGTGCTCGACACTTGTGAGCGCATCGCCAGTGAAAAATTTGCACCCTTCAATCGATTGGTGGACACCCAGGAGCCCACTTTCGATGGCGAACGGGTGCACTTGCCCCAGGCCACCCATGAGGCCTGGAAGGCTTATGCCGCATCGGGCATGCTGGCGGCCACGCAAGACGCTCAGTGGGGGGGCATGCAGTTGCCCCACGTGGTGGACGCCGCTGCCAATGCGTACTTTGCCAAAGCCTCGGTGAGCATCGGTGCAGGCATGCTCACCGTGGGCAATGCCAACCTGCTCATGGCCCATGGCACCCCCACCCAACAACAGGTCTTCGCGGCGCAAGAACTGGCTGGGCGGTGGTCGGGCACCATGTGCCTGTCTGAGCCTCAGGCAGGCTCCAGCCTGTCCGACATTGCCACGCGGGCACAGGCCGATGGCAGCGACTTTCAAGACGACGCTCTGGGCCCCCGGTACCGGTTGTTTGGCCACAAGATGTGGATCTCCGCAGGCGACCACGAAATCACCGAGAACATTGTTCATTTGGTGCTGGCCAAAATTCCAGGCCCCGACGGCAAGTTGGTGCCTGGCACCCGCGGCATTTCGCTGTTTGTCGTTCCTAAAAAGATG
>RFSP01000286.1 GCA_009923895.1 Betaproteobacteria bacterium
TCAGCGGGTGCGGGTGTCGAGACCGGAGTGGCGTTGCGGGCCGAAGACACCGACGCGTTGGACAGCACGGGCGCCCCGGTGGCAACGGATGCTGCCGACGACGCTTGGCCTGCCGTCACCGATTTGGCGGCGCCCGCTGCCGTCTGCGAAGCTGACGCCCCTCCCGCTGTTTGAGCCCCTTCTGGAGTATTGATACTCAAGGGGCGCAAGGTGATCACACCACTGGGCGCCACCTGAACGCGAAACGTCACCGTGTCACCGGCCACCAAACGCAAAGTGGCCACCAACTCTCGCGGCAGCTCCAAGCCCCGCTGCGCGAGGCCTTGGGTTTGCAGCATCAGCTGCAAAGCGCCGGAGCGAGGCTCGGCCGTGGCCTGCACCACTTGGCCGTCGTGCAGGCCCAACTCGCCCGCGACTTTGGCTTCAAGGACCGGCAGCCGGCCCTCCAAGTAAATGGGCGCAGGGCGCAGCCCCAGATGGGCAGTCTCTGCGCCCGTGATCATGGTGCTTAAGGGAAGCGGGGCCAGCGCTTCTTGAGATCCGCTGTCGAGTCCTCGTCGCCTGACTCAGACGACAGACCTTTGCGGCCCGACCTTCCCATCAAGTCTGGAGAGGCCTGGGACAGATAGAAGCGCAAATCTTCCATGCTGGGCACTTGCAGGCTGGTGCCCGAGCGCAACACCACATTGGTCGCACCCGAGGGCAAGGCCTTGGGGTTGAGAGAGGCAAAGACCTGGCGCAAGAAGGCGTCCTTGAGCGGCAGATTGGGCAAGGTCCGCTGGATGGCCACATCCAATGTCTGAGAGCCCTTGACCACATACACCGCGCGAGTGCCGCCATCCGATGCAGCGCCGGCTCCCGCATTCGCATCGGGGGCGGACGCCGGCGTGGTCAACACCTTCAATGCGGCGGCGGCCGCTGCCGAAGTGTCCGCAGCGCTCGCAGACAAAGAGATGACGCTGCCCACACACAGCGCCAGCACCCTTCGACCCCACACAGCAACTTGGCAATGACGATTGACCATGATCGATTCCAAAAGAGTCTCGTTACAGCGGCAGCGCCACCCAATCACCCTCACGCGTGGGCATGGGCCCTGCCAAGTGACGCAAACGGGAGGATTGAACACCCACTTGCACCACCTCTGCAAGTGCCATCGGCGCACGGGCTCCGGCCTCCAACATGCGACTGGGCACCTCGGTGCGGTTGACCACCAAGACCCGATCGCCATGGCGCAGGCCGCTGCCCTGCCCGGCTTGCACGGTCAACACGGCAGCGGTGCCCTCCACAGCGAACTGCGGAGGCTCACAACGCAGCCGATCGTCCAGCAGTTGCACCCACTGCGAAAGCGTGGCGTTGATGGCGCCTTGCAGCGATCGCATCCACGCAGCCGGATCATGCAGGCTTTGCGGCAAGGGAATGTGCACGGTGCGTTCCAGCCGCACCGGCACAGTGTCGGACTGGGCCGAGGCATTCTTGCCGGTATGGCTGAGCGTCAACGACAAGGTCCAAGACCAGTAGTTCGGGTCCACTGTCTTGAAAAACGGCAGGAGGCCTGAGGTGGGCCGGGCTTCGGGCGCGACCTGGGGGTGCAGCCGCATGTGGGCCACCCAGCCTTGGTAAGACTCGTAAGGGCCCGTCAAATAGCGCTCGTATTGCGTGGTCGGGATGGCGCGCGATTCAAAAGCCCTCCAGCGCGTGGATTGCTTCATTTGCGCCAGCCAAGAGGTCTGAGCCATCTCCAACAGCGCGGTGCTGGCATAAAGCTGAGAGCCGTTAAAGCCGGTGGACAAGCTGGACTGCACTTGCAAAGGCAGCCGCCACGCGCGAGGAGGGTCTTCACAACCACTCTTGGCGACCCGCAAGGACCAAGGCAGCACATCGACCTTGACTTGGGGAGCGTCCTTTTTTTCTGCAGGCGCTGATTCGTCTTCCACATAGCGCGTCACACGCACGCCGCGCACATGGGCCTCGGACTGAAAGTGTGACAGCTCGCGCAATGCACCCTTGTCATCGACCCAAGCCGTGGACACCACACGTGTGGGCGCCTCCACCACGGTGGTTTGCAACAGCGCCGAGCGGATGGCGTCGAGCTCGCGCTCATACGAAGCTTGAGTCGCTGCAGGCAACGTGCCCGCGGGGGCGGGGTCGGCCTTTGCGCCGGCTGCGCCCATACCCGCCGCAGAAGCACCCACTGCAGGCTTGGTGGCCTTGGTGGCTTTGGTGGCGTTGGCCGCTTTAGGGTCTTTGTTGGTCTGGGCGTCAACGCCCGATGAAGCCACCAGGGCCAGCGTGCCCAGCGCCACACAAAGGGCCCGTTTTGCCGTCGTCAAGCCTGGCGTCTTCATGGTGCGCTCACTGTCTCAGCGACGGCGCGATGCGAGTTGGGTCAGGTACAGCGTGCGCAGGTCGCGCACCACCGACTGATCCAGCGACAAGGTGGTCTCGTAGGTGTCATCGCCCACGGGCGTGATGCTCACCAAGACCGCCCCGTAAATCACCCCTTCGACCTTGGCACGAAAGGTGTCGCTTTGAATCGTCATGTCCGCCACCGTGGTGGA
>RFSP01000287.1 GCA_009923895.1 Betaproteobacteria bacterium
CGAGCAGGTGCTGGGCTTGCCCAAGTCGTATTGAACGTTTTTGAGAGGCACCCCGATGGGACCCCTGAAAGGATTTCGAATTCTGGAGTTCGCAGGCATTGGGCCGGGCCCGCATGCGAGCATGTTGCTCTCAGACATGGGAGCCACGGTGTTGCGCCTGGAGCGCCCCACAGCCAGTGGCCTGGGGCTGGACCGACCTACCAAACTGAACTTTCTCAATCGAGGCCGAAAATCGGTGGTGCTGGACCTCAAAGTGCCCGAGGGCGTGGCACTGGCTTTGTCGCTCGTCAAGCGAGCCGACGCCTTGATTGAAGGATTCCGCCCTGGGACCATGGAGCGCTTGGGGCTGGGGCCCGAGCCTTGTTTGCAGGCCAACCCCAAGCTGGTGTACGGACGCATCACCGGATGGGGGCAGGAGGGGCCCTTGGCCCTGGCCGCGGGGCATGATTTGAATTACGTGGCTTTGTCCGGTGCACTAGACGCCATCGGACGGGCAGGGCAGGCGCCCACTCCACCGTTGAACCTGGTGGGCGATTATGGAGGTGCGGCCTATCTGTGCATGGGGCTGCTTGCCGCCTTGCTCGAAGCCCAGCGCAGTGGGCAAGGGCAGGTGGTGGACGCGGCCATGGTGGACGCAGCCACCTCACTCATGACGTCCACCTACGGACTCAAGGCGGCGGGTTTGCATGAAGGCCCGCGGGGCACCAATTTGCTCGACTCCGGATCGCCTTACTACGATGTCTATGAATGCAGCGATGGCAAATTCGTTTCCATTGCCGCCATTGAGATCAAGTTTCGCCAAGAGTTGTTTGACAAGATGGGAATGCCAGGCGAGTGGCTCAAGCGCTCCACCGATCGTGCTCAATGGCCGGCTTTGCGTGCGGAGTTGGAACGACGATTCAAAGAGAAAACCCGCGATCAATGGTGTGCGGTATTGGAGGGCAGTGACGCCTGCTTTGCCCCCGTGTTGTCGATGGCCGAGGCGCCCGCCCACGCGCACCATGTGGCGCGGGGTGCTTTCTTGACCATCGAGGGGCAGACCCAGCCGGGTATGGCCCCCCGATTCAGCCGAACACATGCGCCTGTGCCGCCGGGACCCGAGGCACCTGGCGACAGTGATCAAGCGGCGATGGTGGAGTGGGGCTTTGGCGATGAAGAGATTCATGCGCTGCGGCGAAGTGGTGCATTGTTGAAGCGAGACCCTCAGTAGCGTGCGCTCATGAATCTGGCCCAATTCTTGAAACGCAGCGCCTTGGCCCACGGCGAGCGGCCTGCTTTGGCCCATGGTGACGAGATCCAAGCCACCTATGCCGAGTTCTACGACCACGTGCGGCGTTTGGCCTGGACCCTGAAGCACTCGCTGGGCGTACAGCCAGGCGAGCGCGTGGCCATTTTCTGCGCCAACCACCCCCACTACCTGGAGGTCGCCTATGCGGGATGGTGGGCTGGAGCGGCCTTGGTGCCCATCAACGCCAAATTGCATCCGAAGGAGGCCGCCTACATCCTGACCGACAGCCAAGCCCGATGGTGCTGGGTGGATCCAGAGCAAGCCGAGGTGTTACGGCCTTTGGTGAGTGGCGTGCAGTTTTTCCACATGGATGACGCTCTGGGGTTGATGGGCGACTCTGGGCTGGATGTGGTGCCACGCGATACCGACGATTTGGCCTGGTTGTTTTACACCAGTGGCACCACGGGACGTCCCAAAGGAGTCATGCTCAGCCACGGCAATTTGTTGCAAGCCACTTTGAGCTATTTGTCCGATGTCAAAGCCGTTGAGCCTGGGGATGCGCTGCTCCATGCAGCCCCCATGTCGCACGGCTCAGGTCTTTATAACTTCGCCTACGTGGCCCGTGCGGGACTCAATGTGGTGGCGCCTTCGCGCGGCTTTGATGAGGTGGAAGTGCTGCAACTGGCCCAGCGGTATCCGGGCTTGTCGATGTTTGCGGCGCCGACTATGGTCAAGCGGCTGGTGCGGGCTGCTCGCTTGCAGCCCGAGGCGGTTCAGTGTGTTGGCACCGTCATCTATGGGGGTGGGCCCATGTACTTGGCAGATATCCAAGAGGCTTTGCAGGTCATGGGGCCCCGTTTTGCGCAGATCTATGGGCAAGGAGAGTCGCCCATGACCATCACGGTCTTGCCCACCGATGTCATCGCCCACGCCGATCATCCTCGTTACTTGCAGCGGCTGTCCTCTGTGGGGTTTGCCCAGATGTCGGTGGAGGTGAGTATTCGATCTGACCAAGGCGAAGATCTGGAGCCCGGGCAAATCGGTGAAATCTGTGTGCGAGGACCCGTGGTCATGAAAGGCTATTGGCGAAACCCTGAAGCCACAGCCCAGACCTTGAGGGGGGGCTGGCTGTACACCGGCGATGTGGGTGTCTTGGATGAAGAGGGTTTTCTGACGCTCAAAGACCGCTCCAAGGACGTCATCATTTCTGGCGGGACCAATATTTATCCCCGCGAGGTCGAAGAAGCGCTGCTCATGCACCCTCGGGTTCGAGAGGTCAGCGTGGTGGGACAAGCCGATCCCGAATGGGGAGAGGCCGTGCT
>RFSP01000288.1 GCA_009923895.1 Betaproteobacteria bacterium
CAAGGCAACATGGTCACCATTCTGAACCAGGGCTGTGCACAATGGTTGTGCTTGAAAGGACAGACGATGCAGATTCAACAAAATGTCAGCGCTTGGCTTCGGGGTCTTGGATCGGGTTTGTTGGTTTGGATGGGCTTGGTGGGTGCCGCCCACGCACAAGGCCCGTCGGAGACACAGGTCAATGTCATGTGCTCGGTCCAGGCCGAGTGGTGCGGCATGATCCAGACCACGTTTTCTCGGGTGTCTGGCATCAAAGTCAACATCCTCCACCGCAGCAGCGGCGAAGCACTGGCGCAGTTGATGGCGGAGCGGGCCAACCCCAAAACCGATTTGTGGTTTGGGGGCACGGGAGATCCTCACCTGGCGGCGGCCGAGCAAGACATGACCTTGGCCTACAAGTCGCCCTCCCTGGGGCAACTGCACACGTGGGCACAGCGACAGCATGAGCAATCCGGTGGCAAGTCGGTGGGCCTGTATCTCGGTCCTCTGGGCATTTTTTACAACACCGAAGTCCTGACCAAGCGCAAGCTGCCCGTTCCCAAATCTTGGGCGGACTTGCTGCGACCCGAGTTCAAGGGGGAGGTGCAAATGGCCAACCCTTCTAGCAGTGGGGCGGCCTACACGGCCTTGGCCACGCTGATTCAACTCATGGGTGAGGCCAAGGCCTGGGACTACCTGGCGCAGTTGCATCGCAACATCAGCACCTACACCCGAACAGGTGAAGCCCCGGTCAAGGCCGTCTCACGTGGGGAGGCCGCCGTGGCCATTGGCTTTGTGGCGCTGGCTCCTGGAGAAAAGGCCTTGGGCTTTCCCATTGAGGCCATCACGCCTGCGGAAGGCACAGGCGCTGAAATTGGCGCCATGTCGCTCATCAAAGGGGCTCCTCACCCAGAGGCGGCCAAAAAACTCTATGAATGGGCCCTCACCCCACAGGCCCAACAGTTCGCGTTTGCGGTTCGGGGGTTTCAGGTGCCGTCCAACAAGGCCACTGTGGTGGACCCTCGGGTGCCTGACATTCGCAAAATGAAGCTCATCGACTACGACTACAAAAAGTACGGCCAGGTGGCTGAGCGCAAGCGTGTCATCCAGACTTGGGAAGAAAAGGTCAAGTCCCGCTAAAGGCCTGTGCAAGGGGCGGCAGAGGTGGTACCTTTGAAAGTATGAAAACTGTTCGATTGGGCCGCACTGGCCTGCAAGTTTCGCGGCTGTGTCTGGGTTGCATGAGCTACGGGGTCCCCGAGCGAGGCAATCACCCTTGGACCTTGCCCGAGGACCAAAGTCGGCCTTTCCTGCGCAGGGCGCTGGACCTGGGCATCAATTTTTTTGACACGGCCAATGTCTACTCCGACGGCACGAGCGAAGAAATCCTCAGCCGCACCCTCTTGGCTTATGCGCCGCGTGACGAGCTGGTCATTGCTACCAAGGTCCATGGTCGCATGCGCCCAGGTCCCAACGGTGCGGGCTTGTCGCGCAAGGCCATCATGGCGCAGATCGATGCGAGCCTGCAAAGATTGGGCACGGATCACGTCGACCTCTACCAGATCCACCGCTGGGACTACGGCACCCCCATCGAAGAGACCATGGAGGCTTTGCACGACGTGGTCAAGGCCGGCAAGGCTCGCTACATCGGCGCATCTTCCATGTATGCGTGGCAGTTTGCCAAGGCGCTGCATGTGGCGGACACCCATGGATGGACGCGCTTTGTCTCGATGCAGAACTACGTCAATCTTTTGTACCGCGAAGAAGAGCGAGAGATGTTGCCCTTGTGTCGCGACGAAGGGATTGGTGTCATTCCATGGAGCCCCATGGCACGCGGTCGGCTGACGCGGCCTTGGGACACGGCCAGCGCGCGCATGGAAACCGACGACTTTGGCCGCACGCTGTACGCCAACACGGCAGATGCCGACCGACGTGTGGTGGAGGCTGTGTCGCGAGTGGCGCAACGACTGGGCGTCCCAATGGCGCAAGTCGCGCTCGCCTGGGTACTTGCCAAAAGTGAAGTGACCGCGCCGATTGTTGGCGCCACCCAAATGGTGCATCTGGATGACGCTGTAGCAGCGCTCTCCCTGCAGTTGTCCGCCGACGATATGGCTGAACTTGAAGCTCCCTATGTCCCGCACGCTGTGGTGGGGTTTGCCTGAGAGGAGGCTGAACACATGATGCAAGAGCAACATTTCAATCTGATGTTGGCGGAGTTTGGCGAGCGACTGGGCATCGGCCCCCTGACGTTCGATGATGACCAGACGGCTGCCATCGCATTCTCCGAGGACCTGATCGTGTTGCTGTCCCTTGAAGAGGATGCCTTGCTCACGTATGCCAAAGTGGGCACGGCACTCGATGGCAACGCGGAATTTGCTGAAGCCTTGTTGAGTGCCAATCTCTTTTGGGAGGACACCCGAGGCGCTACCGTGTCGCTGGAGCCCTTCAGCCGCGCCATTTTGCTGGCCTTGAGAACGCCTGCGGATTCCATCGCCTCCCCACAAGTTTTGGAATCACACCTGGAGGCCTTTGCCGAATTGGCGCAAGAGTGGCAACAAATCATCCAGCGGT
>RFSP01000289.1 GCA_009923895.1 Betaproteobacteria bacterium
CATCGGTCCCATGCTTCAACGAATCCATACTTGATCCACTCCCGGTTCTGGTGGTGCGCCACACATTGGTGCAAAAGAGCGCCAATGGGCGGGCAGATGCACCAAAGAAAGCAAGGTACATGCCTTTATTGGTGCACAAAAGACGCACCAAACTCGATCATTTTTCCATCCGTCACCCTAGGAAATGCACATCTATGGTGCGCGATGGCGCTTCGTGGCCGATACACTGCGCGCCTGCTCTCAACGTCTTGTGTGGCCCCTTGCAAAAGATCATTGCCCAAATCGCCACCGAACTCCAGGTGCGCCCCGCCCAAGTTCAGGTGGCCGTAGAACTCCTTGACGGGGGTGCCACCGTCCCCTTTATCGCCCGCTATCGCAAAGAAGCCACCCAGGGGTTGGACGACACGGCCTTGCGAGAACTCGAAACTCGACTGACCTACCTTCGAGAGTTGCAGGCCCGCAAGCAGACCGTCTTGAAGAGCATCGAGGAGCAGGGCAAGCTCACCGAGCCATTGCAACAGGCCATCGAGTCCGCCGCCACCAAACAGGACTTGGAGGATCTCTACCTGCCCTTCAAGCCCAAGCGCCGCACCAAAGCCATGATCGCCCGTGAGGCCGGCTTGGAGCCCTTGGCCGACCGGTTGTGGGCGGACCCCTCTTTGGATCCGCTCGCCCTGGCGCGGGAATGCATCAACGCCGAGGCGGGATTTGCCGATGTGTTTTCCGTTCTCGATGGGGTGCGTGACATCTTGTCTGAGCGCTGGTCTGAGGATGCAGAGCTCGTGGGACGACTGCGTGAGTGGCTGTGGGACACCGCCTGTGTCAGAAGCCAGCTCATTGCGGGCAAGGACGGGACCCATCCCGACGCTGCGAAGTTTCGTGACTACTTCGACCATCAAGAGCCCTTGAAATCGGTCCCCAGCCACCGTGCCTTGGCCATGTTTCGCGGGCGAACCCAAGAATGGCTGGACGTCAAGATGCAAGTGGATGATCCCGCCGCAGCCGAAGGACGCATTGCCCACCATTTGGCATGGCGACACGCGGGACGGCCCGCCGACGATCTCATTCGCAAGTGCGTCTCCTGGACCTGGAAGGTCAAGCTCTCATTGAGCCTGGAGCGCGACCTCTTCGCGCGCTTGCGTGAGCAGGCCGAGGCGGTGGCCATCAAGGTCTTCGCCCTCAACCTGCGCGATCTCTTGCTTGCCGCGCCTGCGGGCAAGCGCGTGGTCATGGGCCTGGATCCTGGCATCCGCACGGGTGTCAAAGTGGCCGTGGTGGACGAGACTGGAAAGGTTCTGGACACCGCCACGGTGTATCCCCACGAGCCCAGGCGCGATTGGGAAGGCTCGTTGCACACCCTCGCGACATTGGTGGCTTCTCACGCGGTCAACCTGATCGCCATCGGCAACGGCACGGCCAGCCGAGAAACCGATCAGCTGGCCCAAGATCTCATCGCACGCCTTCGCAAGGTGGACGCGGGCCTCAAGCTTGATCGCGTCGTCGTGAGTGAATCGGGCGCTTCTGTGTACTCGGCCAGTGAATTCGCCAGCCAAGAATTGCCGCATTTGGACGTCAGCTTGCGGGGCGCCGTCAGCATCGCGCGCCGACTCCAAGACCCATTGGCAGAGTTGGTCAAGATCGACCCCAAGAGCATCGGGGTGGGTCAATACCAGCACGATGTCAACCCGTCTGGATTGGCCAGAACGCTCGATGCCGTGGTGGAGGACTGCGTCAATGCCGTCGGCGTGGATCTCAACACCGCTTCGGTGCCTTTGTTGTCGCGCGTGGCGGGGCTGTCTTCCACGGTGGCATCGAGCATCGTGAGATGGCGCGACGATCATGGCGCTTTCAAGAACCGTCAACAGCTGCTGCAAGTTACGGGTCTGGGTCCACGCACTTTTGAACAGGCCGCAGGGTTCTTGAGAATCCAAGGCGGAGACAATCCTCTGGATTGCACCGGTGTCCATCCCGAAACCTACCCGGTGGTGGAGCGTCTTCTGGCACAGGTGGCCAAGCCCATTGAATCGGTGATGGGCCGATCCGACGTCTTGCGATCCTTGCGCCCTGAGTCTCTGGCCGATGATCGCTTTGGGATCGTGACGGTGCAAGACATCGTGGCAGAACTTGAAAAGCCAGGCCGCGACCCACGTCCCGACTTCGTCGTGGCCCGATTCAATGAAGGGGTTCAAGACATCGTCGATCTCAAACCCGGCATGTTGTTGGAAGGCACCGTCAGCAATGTGGCTCAGTTTGGTGCTTTTGTTGATTTGGGCGTCCACCAAGATGGTTTGGTGCACGTCAGCCAATTGGCCCACCGGTTTGTGCAAGACGCCCGTGAGATCGTCAAGACCGGCCAGACTGTCAAAGTCAAGGTCCTCGAAGTGGACCTGCCCCGCAAAAGAATCAGCCTGACCATGAAGTTGGATGCCCCATTGCCCCGTGCGGGGCAGGGCGATGCATCATCCCGATTGGGCTCGCCAGGGCGAGCCC
>RFSP01000290.1 GCA_009923895.1 Betaproteobacteria bacterium
GACGCCACCGATGAAGCCAACGCCCAAGTCGATTCACGCCTGGTGAAAAAGATGTGGGTGTGGGTGGGCGCCGTACTGCTCTTGTTGGGGTTGGGCGCGGCCCGTTCCGTGGTGGCTCGCATGGACAATGACAAGGTCTTGGCCGCGCAGTCGCAATCAGGGCAAGCGCAATTTGTCAAAGTCACTCAAGCCCAAATGGGCGGTGCAGGGCAAAAGTTGAGCCTTCCGGGCACGCTGCAGGGCTACATCCAGGCGCCTGTATCGGCTCGAACACCGGGCTATCTCAAGAAGTGGCATCGCGACATCGGTGCCAAGGTGAAGCAAGGAGAGCTCCTGGCGGAAATCGACGCGCCCGAAGTGGACCAGCAACTCGGTCAAGCGGTCGCCACCCGCGACCAAGCCGCCGCCAGTTTGGAATTGGCCCTCAGCACCGTTGAGCGATGGGAAGGTTTGCGTCGCAAGGACGTGGTGTCTCAACAAGAGCTCGACGAGCGCCGCAGTGCCGCCCAGCAGGCCCGCGCCAACCTGGCCGCTGCCCAGGCCAATGTGCAGCGGCTTCAGCAATTGGAGGGGTTCAAGCGCATCGTTGCGCCGTTCTCCGGCGTGATCACCCGTCGTTTGGTGGACGTGGGGGACCTCATCGACGGCGGCGGTGCCAAGCCCTTGTTCGTCATGGCACAAGTGGACCCCCTTCGTGTGTACGTCAACGTGCCTCAAGCCTCGGCGCATCTGATCAAGACAGGCTTGGAGGTGTCGGTCTCGCAATCCGAGTGGCCTGGGAAATTGTTCGCCGGCAAAGTGGTCCGCACTGCGGGCGCATTGGATGCCATCACCCGAACTTTGCAAGTGGAGGTCACGCTGGCCAATCCCCAAGGGGTCTTGATGCCCGGGGCTTACGTGCAGGTGTCTTTGCCTGCTGGAGGAAGCGCCACCCTCACGGTGCCCAACAACGTGCTCATGTTTCGTGCAGAAGGACCGTTGGTGGCCGTGGTCGATGCCTCGGGCCGCGTGACCCTCAAGCCGGTCAAGTTGGGGCGCAATTTTGGGGAGCGGGTTCAGGTGATGCAGGGCGTGGACTTGCAGGAGCGCTTGGTGGTGAACCCTTCCGATGCCTTGTCCACAGGAGACCAGGTGAAAGTGGTGGAGGCCAAAGCGGAGGTCAAAGCGGATGCCAAAGCGGATGCCAAAGCTGACGTGAAAGCTGACGTGAAAGCAGACGCTTCCCAGAAGGGTCGTCCGTGAGTCGGTTATTGCGGCTTCAGGGTTTGTCTGCTGCCGTGGCCACGGTGTGGCTTTGTGGAGGGCTGGTCGCGTGCTCTTCCATCGAATCGCTGCCTCCTGCCGAGGTGAAGATGCCTGCCTCGTGGACTTTGGAGCCGCCTTGGCAGGTGGCCGCCCCCCGCGATGCGGCGCCCAAAGGCCCCTGGTGGAAGCATTTCCAAGATCCCACACTCGACCAGCTTCAACAACGGGCCTTGCAGCAAAACGCCACCCTGGCCGCTGCGCAGGCCCGTTGGCAGCAGGCGAGGGCCCTGTTGGCGGCGGCTGAGGCGGGCCAATGGCCTGGGCTGTCGCTGGGTGTGCGCACCGTGCGTCAACGCATCTCGGCCAACCGTCCGCTGACCAGCTACTCCGGCACCAACTTTGCGACGGTGCAAAACGATTACATCCCTGGCTTGTCAGCCAGCTACGAACTTGACCTGGCAGGGCGTGTGGCCCAGACGGTGCGCTCCGCCCAGGCCTCGGCCGAGCAAGTCCGCGCCGATTTGGCCAACACGCAATTGCTGATGTCTGCAGACCTGGCC
Organism: Betaproteobacteria bacterium; assembly: GCA_009923895.1. Taxonomy (GTDB): domain Bacteria; phylum Pseudomonadota; class Gammaproteobacteria; order Burkholderiales; family Burkholderiaceae_C; genus Rubrivivax. The sequence goes on from RFSP01000290.1 coordinate 1,806, forward strand.
ACGGCCTATATCAACCTGCGCTCCTTGGACAGCGAGCTGCAAGTCATCGGCCGGTCCATCGAATTGCAAAGAAAAGCCCTCGCATTTGTGACGGCGCGAAAAGAGTTGGGGGCGACGTCGGGCTTGGAGGTGGCGCAGCAGCAAGCGTTGTTGGACAACACCTTGACCCAGGTGGACATTCTGCGTCGCCAGCGCGCCCAGTTTGAGCATGCCATCGCCACCTTGGTGGGAGAGGCTGCACCGTCGTTTGCATTGGCTGCTGCGCCTTCTGCGCACGCCTTGCCTCAGATCCTTCAAGTGCCGCAAATTCCGTTAGGCCTGCCTTCGGCATTGCTGGAGCGTCGCCCCGACGTGGCAGCGGCAGAGCGCGCCATGGCGGTGGCCAACGCCCAGTGGGGCTTGGCGCAAGCCGCTTTCTTTCCCAGCGTCATGCTCACCTCCACGTTGGGGGCCGAGTCTCGCTTGGTGGATCGGTTGTTCGATGTGCCGAGTTTGGTGTGGTCTGTGGGCATGTCGGCCACGCAGGTGTTGTTTGACGGCGGTCGGCTGCATTCAACGAACAGGCCGCGCGCGCGGCGCACGAGGCGGCGGCGGCCAACTATCGGCGGGTGATTTTGACAGCGCTGCAAGAGGCTGAGGACGGCATCACGGGGGT
>RFSP01000030.1 GCA_009923895.1 Betaproteobacteria bacterium
AATTTGTCGTCCCAAAATTCCATTGGTCGCATGGCCGATGCGCGACCCAAGCACAAAACCCTACAGTGGACGCCATGAACACTGCAAACCCTTCCCAAAATTCCCCTGCAAGCAGCCGTTGGAGCCGATGGGGCGATCGCTGCGTCCGGGCCTTTCATGCCTATGGCTCCTGGTTGGTGGGCATTTCATGGAAGCGCTTTACCCTGCTGGCCTTGCTGCTCCTGATCACCTCGGGCATCTTGAAAGACCTGCTGAGCTTCACGATTCACACCACGGTCGATACGCCCAGCAGCAAGCAAGCGCCGCGCACCCCTCGCGCCGAGCGAGATCCAACGCCTTCGATTCGCATCGACAAAGGCTCCGAGGGGAGTCAGGTCGATGGCGTGGACATTTCCATCGACGCCCAAGGCATTCGCATCACCAAGCGGCCGGCTTCCGCGGCCTCGGCTTCAGCTTCGGCTTCGGCTTCAGCTTCGGCTTCAGCTTCGGCACCGCAAGATGCCGCCATCCCCGTGGCTGGCCCCTTGTCGCCCGCCGAGCGCGAAGAGGTGGCCAAGGCGCTGCAGGCCCTGCGCGATGAGGTGCGTGCAGTGCTGCGCGAAGCCATCGATCAAGCGAAATCCACCGAGGTGACGGATGGCACTGACGGTGCCGCCGAGGGCCGGGTGCATGAACGCGAAATCAGCCTGGGCGAATTTTTCCCTCAGTTGGCCCTGCTGTGGATCATGGCCTCCATCATCATCAAAATCACCTACAAAGGTGAATTGCGAGCCCGTGCCGATGCCGCACAAGCCCACCTGACTGCGGAGTCTGAGCAAATCCGCCGGCAAGCCGCCGAGGCCCGCGTGGCTGCCGTGCAGGCTCAGGTGGAGCCGCACTTTTTGTTCAACACCTTGGCCAGTATTGACCACCTCATCGAGACCGACCCGCCGCGCGCAAGCCGGATGCAAAAGAGTCTCATCGCTTTGCTGCGCGCCACCTTGCCCAACCTGCGTGAGGACAGCGCAAAGGGGCCGCTTCGAAACTTGGGCCAAGAAGCCGATGTGATCGTGCCTTATTTGGACATCATGAAGGTCCGCATGGAAGACCGTCTGCGATCGCAAGTGGACATCCCTGAAGGACTGCGCTCTGCGCAATTCCCACCCCTGATGCTGCAAGGCCTCGTGGAGAACGCCATCAAGCACGGACTGGAGCCCAAAGCCGAAGGAGGTCAGCTCACGGTGCAGGCCCAGGTGGTGGACGGCGCGCTGAGCGTGACAGTCCGCGACACAGGCGTGGGACTGAGCGCTCTGGCCCAAGGGACCACAGCCGCCACGGCCGGCACAGGCACCGGCTTGGCCAATATTCGAGAACGCCTGAAATTGCTCTACGGTGACCGGGCTGCGCTGGTGTTGTCCTCGGTGCCCGAGGGCGGTACGCTCGCCTGCCTCACGCTGCCGTATCAAGTTCAACCTTCGGGGCCAGTCGCCTCAGGCGCCCAAGCTTCAACGGTGTCACCCACATGACCTCAGAGTCCACCAAATCATCCTCCATACGCGCTGCAGCAGTGCGTGCCGTGCTGGCCGATGACGAGCGGCTCATGCGCGAGCAGTTGCGCGCCAGGCTGGCCGAGGTCTGGCCCGAGCTGGACATCGTGGCCGAGGCGCGCAATGGGGCCGAAGCCGTGAAGTTGGTGGAAAAGCACCGGCCTGACGTGGTGTTTTTGGACATTCGCATGCCTGAGCTCACTGGCGTGGAGGCCGCCCGACACATCGCTCAAATGGCCGAGGCCGGCTCGGGCAGCGAGGGCGAGGACCGGTTGCCCGAAGTGGTGTTCATCACGGCCTACGATCAATACGCGGTCGAAGCCTTTGAACAGGGCGCGGTGGATTACCTGCTCAAGCCTGCCGAGCCCGAGCGTCTTGCGCGAACCGTGCAGCGCTTGCGGTCGCGCTTGGCGTCTCGGGGCTCCACGCAAGAAATTTTTGGCGCGCCTTTGCAACAGGTGCTGCACCGTTTGGCAGCTCATTTCAATCCTGCAAGTCTCAGTGCGCCCTTGACCACTTTGCAGGCCCAGGTGGGCAGCACGATTCAAATGATCCCGATTGACGAGGTGCTGTTTTTCATCAGCGACGAAAAGTACACGCGGGTGCAGACCGCCACGCGAGAAGCCTTTATCCGCAAACCGATCAAAGAGCTGGTCGACCAACTCAATCCAGAAGCTTTTTGGCAAATTCACCGCAGCACCTTGGTCAACGTGCAGGCCATCGAGCGGGTCGAGCGGGACTTTAGAGGTCGGCAGGTGGTGCACGTCAAAGGGCACCCGCAAAAGCTCGAAGTCAGCCGCAGCTATGCCGGGCTCTTCAAGGGCATGTGAGGCGCTACCCAAGGAACGCAGGTCTGTGACTTCTTAAGCGCCTTCTGGATCGTTGAGGACTCTGGGGGCCTGTGCGGCCAAAGCCTCTCTGAGTTTTCTGAGTCGCTCGCGCGGGTCTTCACGCGACACCGATTCGTCCAACTTCATCTCGGCAATGAAGCGGCTGGGCTGGGCGGCGACCATCTCGCGGCCTCGCTTGCGCCGACGCAAAGTGCTCACGGCCAAGGTGGTGCGTGCCCGGGTGATGCCCACATACATGAGACGTCGCTCTTCTTCCAAGCGCTGCACCGTCATGGCTTCCTCGGGGCCTTGAAAAGGAATGAGCCCCTCATTGACACCTGCCAGCACCACGTGCGGCCACTCCAGTCCTTTGGCGGCATGCAAGGTGGACAAGGTCACCACGTCCTGATCTTCGCCACGCTCGGCCAGGCTGATGATGACGCTGATCGTTTGCGCGACCTCCAACACCGACATTTGCGTGGATTCGATCACCGAACCTTCGGGGCTGAGTTCGCCCCCACAGCGGCGCGAGATCCACTCGACAAAGTCCAGCACATGGCCCCATCGCGCCTGGGCCAGCTTTTCACTGTCTTCGCCATCAAAGAGGTGCTGCTCATAACCCAATGCTTTGAGCCATCCCAACAGAAAGACCCGAGCTTCTTGCGCCCCTCGCGCCTGGCGGGCCCGATGCTCCAAGTCATTGACCTCGCGACCAAATTCTTGCAAGGCATCGATGGCCTTGCCTTTGAGCGCTGTGTGCAGGCTCGGTGAGAACAGGGCCTCAAACAGTGACACCTTCCAGCGGGACGCAAATTCACCCAAAGTCGCGAGCGTCTGGTGGCCAATGCCCCGCTTGGGCGTGGTCACCGCACGCAAGAACGCGGGGTCGTCATCTTGGTTCACCAGCAGGCGCAGCCAGGCACACAGGTCTTTGATTTCGGCACGGTCAAAAAAGCTTTGGCCGCCAGAGACTTTGTAAGGAATTTGCGCCGTGCGTAACTTCTGCTCGAACACGCGGGCCTGATGATTGGCTCGATACAGAATGGCGACGTCTGAAAATTTGGGCGCCGCGCCTTTGGCTCGCAAGGCTTGTATGCGCTGAACCGCACGCTCGGCCTCGTGTTCTTCGCTGTCGCAAGCGATCACTTGAACAGGCTCGCCATCGCCGTACTCACTCCAGAGCTTTTTCTCAAAGAGCTTGGGATTCTTGGCGATCACGTGGTTGGCCGCTCGCAAGATGGCCCCCGTGGAGCGATAGTTTTGCTCCAGCGCAATCACTTTGAGGTTGGGAAAGTCCTGCGGCAACCGTTTGAGGTTGTCGATGGTGGCCCCGCGCCAGCCATAAATGCTCTGGTCATCGTCACCCACCGCGGTGAAGACGCCATGGCGCCCCACCAAGGCTTTCAGCAGCTCATATTGGACGGCATTGGTGTCTTGGTATTCGTCCACCAGCAGATGGGCAAAGGTGTCTTGCCACCGGGCAGCCGCCGGGGCATCGTGCTGCAGCAGTTTCAGTGGCAAGACAATCAGGTCATCAAAATCCACCGCTTGGTAGGCGTTGAGCCGCTCCTCATAGCGTTGCATCACGCGGGCGGCCACTTGCTCGCGATCGTCCTGTGCCACCGCAGCGGCCTGCGCCGCATTCAGCCCTTGGTTCTTCCACAGGCTGATGGTCCATTGCCAGGTGCGAGCCACCTTGGCGTCGGTGGTGCCCCCTGCATCGCGCAAGATCCCCAGGACGTCGTCACTGTCCAAAATGGAGAAGTTGGGCTTCAAGCCCAAGCGCTCCCCGTCGGTGCGCAACATGCGCACCCCCAGAGAGTGGAAGGTGGAGATGGCCAACTCGCTCGCGGCCCGAGAGCCCACCATGGCTTTGGCGCGCTCACGCATTTCGGCCGCGGCCTTGTTGGTGAACGTGATGGCCGCAATCTTCGATGGCTCCAAGCCCGACTGCAGCAATTTGGCCATCTTGTGCACGATGACCCGCGTCTTGCCCGAGCCGGCACCCGCCAGCACCAAGCAGGGGCTGTGCAAATGATGCACGGCTTGCAGCTGAGCCGGGTTGAGGAGGTCGGGCGGTGAAGACATGGAATAGCGAAGCGGCGCATCATAGCCATGCGGCACCGGTCCCACCGACCACAGAATGTGGTATCACTGCGGCATGCCAGTCCATCGTCGACAGTGGCTGCGCCAGGCGGGTGCAGCCACCTGCCTCATCCCTGCGGCGTCGCTGTGGGTTCCCGCCTTCGTGAAGCAGGCGCGAGCGGCCGACGAGCCGCGCTTTGCGCTGGGGGTGGCCTCGGGTCAACCGCGACCCGACAGCGTGGTGTTGTGGACGCGCCTGTCGGGCGATCACCTGCCCGACCGCGTGGAGGTGAGCTGGGAGCTGTCCACCGACGAGCGCTTTGCGCACGTGGTGCAGCGCGGTGTGGAGCTGGCTGAACGCGCCTGGGCCCACAGCGTGCACGTGCAGCCGCAAGGGCTCGAGGCTGGGCGACCCTATTGGTACCGCTTTCGCGCCCTGGGCGATCAGAGCCGAACGGGGCGCACCCGCACCGCTCCGGCGCCGGACGCAGAGGCCACACTGCGTTTTGCCATCGCCAGCTGTCAGCGCTGGGACTACGGACACTATGCCGCCTGGCGCGACATCACGGCCTTCGACCCGGACTTGGTGATGTTCTTGGGGGACTACATCTACGAGTACCCCACGGCGGTGGGAGCCATCCGCCCCGTCACCGGCGCAAGGGTGGAGACCTTGCAAGACTATCGCGATCGCTACGCCCTGTACAAGAGCGACCCTTTGTTACAAGACGCTCACGCCAGCTGCCCTTGGCTCCTCATCTGGGACGATCACGAAGTTGAAAACGACCATGCGGGTTTGCAAAGCGAAAGGCTGAGCACGGGCTTTGCGCTGCAACGTGCTGCAGCCTACCAAGCGTACTGGGAGCACATGCCGTTTCCGCTTTCTGCCCGCCCCCGTGGGCACGACATGCGCATCTACGGCCATCTTGACTGGGGCCGCCTGGCGCGTGTGCTGATGCTGGACGATCGCCAGTACCGAGATGTGCAGGTGTGTCCCCGCCCGGGTCGTGGCGGCTCCAACACCGTGGCCTTGCGAGAGTGCCCCGAGCTGTCAAACCCGCAACGCACGCTGTTGGGCGCCGAGCAAGAGCAGTGGCTGGCCCGCACCTGGAGCAAGACCCACGCGTGGAATCTCTTGGCCCAGCAGACGCTCATGGCCCGCTTGGCGGGACGCAACCGCCAAGGGGATGTGACTTATTGGACCGACGGGTGGGACGGCTACGCGCCGGCTCGCAATCGCCTGCTGGGCACCGCAGCGGCGCAACGGGTGCCAGGCCTCGTGGCCTTGGGGGGTGACGTGCACGCGCATTACGTGGCCCAACTCAAAGCCGACTATGACGACCCCCACAGCCCCGTGGTGGGCGCGGAGTTTTGTGGCACGTCCATATCGAGCCGCGGTCCGGCCCAGTCCCGACTGGACGCCGCGCGGGCCGACAACCCGCATCTGCTCTATGCCAATGCCACGCGGCGGGGCAGTGTGCACTTCATTGTCAATTCGCACGCGCTGCATGCCGACCTGCGCGCCGTGGATGATGCGAGAAATCCCGCCAGCCCTGTGCGCAGCGCAGGGCGCTATGTGGTGGAGTCTGGGCGGCCCGAAGTCCACCCCGCCTGATCACGCCCCAGCGCCGAAGAAGTAGCGCTTGAGACCCGCCAGGATCATCTCCACGGCCACCGCCGACAACACCAGCCCCATGAGCTTTTCGGCGGCAGTCACCACCGACGCGCCCACGAATTGACGAATGCGGTCAGCAGCCACCAACACCACACCGCACACCGCCATGGCCAAGGTCAGCGCCACAAGCCAGGCGCCCATGCGCTCGGGCTGGCGAGAGGCCAACAACAACACCGTGGCCATGGCCGAGGGCCCTGCCAACAAAGGCACGGCCAATGGAAACACCACGGGCTCGCGCCCGGGGGCGAGGTCATAGACCGCGCCATCGGCTGCAAAGATCATGCGGATGGCAATGATGAGCAAGATGACACCGCCAGCCACTTCCAAGGACCGCTCCGAAAGATGCATCACTCTCAAGAACGCGTCTCCCGACACCATGAAAGCCACCAAAATCAGGTAGGCCAAAACCGTCTCTCTCAAGGCCACGCGCGAGCGCCGTGCCGGCGCCACTTGCTGCATGGTGGACGCGAAAATGGGCAAGGACCCCAAGGGATCCAACACCAGCAACAGCAAGACAAAAGCCGACAACATTCCTTGGTCCACTTTTGAATCTCCTCAAGATCTTGGCGGCATGGGCAAGCTGGGCCACAGGGTCATCTCAGACGGTGACCTTGTTTTGTCAGGCATTGCGCAGATGCTCCAGGGCCGAGAACCCTGCAGCACGCTCAATGACCGCGCCTGCGTGCAAGGCCAGATCTTCGCGAAAACGCCAGGTGACGATTTGAACACCGGTGGGCAGGCCCTGCATCAGACCCGTGGGGACGGACAAGCCAGGCAAACCCAAGATGGCCGTGCCCAGCAACGGGCTTTGCGCATTCATCAGTTGCTTGACCCTCTCCACCGAGACGCTGTCCGCGTCGATCGGGAACTGCCGCTGCCAAGAGTTGGGCATGAGAAGCACGGGGTAGCGCTCGAGAAACAGCGCCCAATCGCGGGCGACCACCAGGCGACGGGTCAAGCTGTCCAGGTATTGATCGCGCGTCCAATCGGGCAGGCCATGCATATAGCCCCGAAGCGCTGCTTTGACCGCGGCGTCACCCATGGCTTCGATGGCGGGCTGGCCTCCCCGTCGAATGTCTTGCATGAGTTGTTGGTTCCACATCTGCGCGCCCTCTTCAAAATGCGGGGGCTGCGCCTCCTCCACCTCAAAGCCTGCCTCGGCCAGCCACTGCCCGGCCTGCTCCAGCGCGGCCACCACGGTGGGGTCCACGTCGTAAGCGGCATGACGCTTGAACAAGGCCACACGCAAAGGGCGCGGGTCTTGCGGAAAATCGATGGGCGCGGGCACCCAGTTGGGGTCCAAAGGCGAGCCTTGCGACATGACCTCCAAGGCCAGGCGCGCATCAGCCACCGACCGTGTGAGAGGGCCTTGCACAGACGCCAGTTGATTGCTGATGGTGCGATTGGGAAAGCTCGCTTTGTACGAGGGGATGCGGCCCGGCGTCGTGCGCAGCCCCACCACACCACAGGCCCATGCGGGGTAACGCACCGAGCCACCGTAATCGTTGCCATGGGCAATCGCACCCATGCCCAAGGCCACGGCCGCCGCAGCGCCTCCACTGGAGCCCCCCGGCGTGACACTGGCATCAAAAGGGTTGAGCGTGCGACCGTGCAGATCGTTGTCGGTGAACCACCGCAAAGAAAACGCCGGTGTGTTGCTGCGGCCCACAATGATGGCGCCCGCCTTTCTCATGTGAGCCACCAAGGGGGAGTCGGTGGTGGCGATGGTGTCTTTTTGTGCCACCACGCCGTCGGTGGTGGCGTGACCCGCGGTGTCCACATTGACCTTGATGGTCACCGGCACGCCATGCAACGGCCCTAAAAACTCGCCTCGCGCCGCCGCTGCATCGGCCACTTGGGCGGCCGCCTGGGCCTCATCGGCCATCACTTCGGCCAAGGCATTGATGCGCGGGTTCACCTGGGCGATCCTGTCCAAGACACTGCGGGTGACCTCGCTGGCCGAGATCTCTTTGCGTCGAATTCGAGCGGCCACTTCCAAGGCATCGAGTTGCCAAAGAGCCGCCGGGGCTGAAGCCGTCATGTCCGTTCCTTCATGCGAAAGCCGACGTACCACACTCAGGTCACCATCACGGTTGGGGATTGCACAAGCAATGCACCACCGCCGCGAAGGGTTGGCTCTGCTGCAGCACGCCTTGCAACCAAATGAGGTCTTGATGCAAGTCACGGGTGGTCGCGGCCGCTGGGCCACCTTGCATCAAACCCCAAGCCAGGGTGTCCATGGACGTCACGTCTGTCTGAAAGGCCTGCAACACCGAAGCCTTGAACCATCCCAACAGCCGGTCCAGGCGCCCAGGCTCCCGCTCCATCCACTGGATCCGAGGTCGATCGCCCAGTTTGGCCCGGGTGGATGCCGCGCGCACTGCGTCATCCCACGATCCCGTGCGGTCAATCAAGCCGCGCTCTTGCGCCTGCGCGCCGGTCCACACGCGGCCCTGGGCCACCGCATCGATCTTGGCAGGCGTGGTCTTGCGGGCCTCGGCGGCTTTGGCGATGAAGTCTGCATAGACTCTGCCAATCGAGGCCTCCACCAGCGCCACAAAACGCGGATCCAGTGGCTTGCGTGGATCGTAGGCGTGTGTGAGCCAGGTGGTGCCAGCACCGGCCGCGTGCACCGAGACTTTGTCCATCAAGCGCTCGGCCGTGGGCAGCATGCCAAACACCCCGATGGAGCCTGTGATGGTGGCCGGGTCCGCCCAAACCTCATCGGCGGCCAAGGAAATCCAATAGCCTCCCGAGGCCGCCACGTCGCCCATGGACACCACCACGGGCTTGCCCGCCGCTCGGGTCAATTCCAACTCCCGTCGAATGAGCTCCGAGCCCAGCGCGCTGCCACCGGGAGAATTCACACGCAAGACGATGGCTTTGACGCGCTCGTCCTCGCGTGCCTTGCGCACGAGGTCCGAAGTGGACTTGCCCCCAATGCGCCCAGAAGGCGCCACGCCATCGCCGATCTCCCCTTCGGCCACGACCACCGCCACCGCATCGGTGCCTCGCTGCGCCGTGACTTGTGCCAGATAGTCTTGAAAGCGAACCTGTCGAAAGGATTTGTGTTGCGTGTCCTCGGCCCCACGCTCGATGAGCCACTTGCGCATCTCGTCACGCGTCTTGAGCCCGTCGACCAGTTTGGCTCGCACACTCCATTGGGCCACGTCGCCTCCAACGGCTTGCAACGAGCCCGGCAACCCCGCAATCGCTGAGGCCAAAGCGCCAGCAGGCAAATGGCGTGCTTTTTCCACGCCCTGCGTGTACAGCGACCACAGCGCATCGTAGAGCGCCGCATCGGACTCTTCGGTCTCCTTGGACGGGCCGCTGGCAAAGTACGGCTCGGCCGCATTCTTGTACTTGCCCACGCGCACCACGTTGGCGCTCACCCCCACCCGCTCCAAGGCGTCGCGGTAGTAGTTGCGCAGTCGACCATAGCCTTGAATCATCAGCGAGCCCATGGGATGCAAATACACCTCGTTGGCATGTGCAGCCAGGTAATACTGCCGTTGGTCATACCCGGTCCCCCATGCCACCACGGGCTTGCCCGACGCCTTGAATCGCTCCAAAGCCGCGGCCACTTCTCGCTGGGCCTGCAGTCCACCGCCCGACAAGTCCTCGAGCAACAAGAGCACGCTGGCAATGCGGGCATCCTGGGCCGCCGCATCCAAGGCTCCCAATACATCTCGCAGGCGCACTTGCTGGCGATCACCGTCTTGCAGTTGGCTCAAGACCGCGTCGCGAGAGCTGCCCGAAAACTGCTCCACCAAAGGCCCGGCCAGGTCCAGCACCAGCACCGTCTTGTCTTGAAGCGCGGGCGGTCCAGAGCTCAGCCAAGCGGCCACGCCTGCCACCACCAGCGCCAAAAAAACCAGATTCCACACGACACGCCGGGCACGGTCCACCCAGTGCCAAGTGCCACGCACCACGGCCATCAAGAGCTCGGCCACCATCCTCCACGCGCTGCCCATCTTGGGACCTCCCTGACTTGTCCAATCCGGCGAAAACGCATTGTGCGGCCAGACCTGCCCTCAAACTCTGTGGGGTCTCAAATGCTCAAAGGATCCACATCGATCGCCCACCGCAGCACGCCTTTGTGGGCGGTGCGCAAATCGTGCAACTGTGCCCCCCAATCGGCCAAGAATCGTTGCAAGGCCGCACGCGAGGCCGACTCCACCAGCATTTGCACCCGCTCCACATCGGCCACCCGGGCCACGGGCGGCGGCACAGGCGCGTACACGGTGACAGCTGCGGCCGCCTCGCAATGGGCGGCACGCTCGGCGGCCGCACGCAAAAATGCGGTGGCCACCGCCGCCTCCCGGGCCTCGGCCCGCACCAAGGCCAAGTGCATGAAAGGAGGCAGGCCAGCCGACCCCCGTTCGACCAATTGCTCCTGCGCGAAGGCCTCAAAGTCATGGCGGCGCAGCGCGCTGAACAGCGGGTGCTGCGGATGCCAGGTCTGCACCCACATCTCGCTGAGATGGGCCGAGCGGGCTTCGCGGCCTGCGCGGCCGGCGGCCTGCATCAGCAAAGAAAAGAGTCGCTCGGTGGCACGAAAGTCACTGGCAAACAACGCCGAGTCGGGGTTGACCGCCGCCACCAAGGTGATGCGCCGAAAGTCATGCCCCTTGGCCACCATTTGCGTGCCCACCAACACGTCCACCTCGCCGGCGTGCACAGCGGCCAGTTGGGCATCGAGCGCACCCTTGAGTCGCGTGGTGTCGGCATCGATGCGAGCCACCCGCGCCCCCGGCAGCAAAGCCGCCATTTGCTCTTCCAACTTCTCGGTGCCACGGCCCACGGGGGCGATGTCCAAGTTGCCGCACTCGGGACAGGCCTTGGGCACCCGATCGGTGTGGCCGCAATGGTGGCAGCGCAGGGTGCGATCCGATTTATGAAACACCCGCCAGGCGGTGCAATGGGGGCACTGGCTCTTCCATGCGCAAGCGCCGCAATGCAACACGGGGGCATACCCCCGGCGGTTCAACAACAGCAGACTTTGTTCACCACGAGCGCGACGCTCCTCAATGGCCTGCACCAATGGCGCCGCCAGCGCAGGCGCGCCTTGTCCGCGCACTTTGGGTTGTCGGTTCATGTCCACCACGCGCAGGCTCGGCATGGCGCCGCCACCGATGCGCTGCGACAGCGTCAATCGCCGATAGCGGCCCTCCAACACACGCTGCCAGGTCTCCAACGCGGGCGTGGCCGATCCCAGCACCACCGTGACGCCCTCCAGGTGCCCCCGGTAGACGGCCAGGTCTCGTGCCGAATATCGGGCCCCCTCTTGCTGTTTGAAAGACGGGTCATGCTCTTCGTCCACCACGATCAGCCCCAAGCGAGGCAGGGGCGTGAACACCGCCAACCGCGTGCCCAACACCAAGTCGGCCTGGCCCAGGTGGGCACGCAACCACCCTTGCAAGCGCTGTGCGGGGGTGAGGGCGCTGTGCAAAGACACCAAGTGGCGATCGGGAAAACGCTGGCGCAATCGGGCTTCAAACTGGGGAGTGAGGTTGATCTCGGGCACGAGCATCAGCACTTGGCGGCCTTTGGCCAACACCCGCTCGGCTTCACGCAGGTACACCTCGGTCTTGCCACTGCCGGTCACCCCAAAGAGCAGGGCTGTCTGCGGCGTGGTCGCGGCCAGGGACTCGAGGGCCTCACGCTGCTGCGGCGTGAGAACTTCAGGGGTCGCGGCACCCCCCTCGCCCGCCGCGTCGGGCCCCTTGGGCGTCGACGGCAGGGGTTTGTTCAACCGACTCAATCGCCGCGCCAACTGGGTGCCATCTAGCTTGCGCAGCTCCGGCGGCAGCACGGACAAGGCCAATTCGCCCAAACTGCGCTGGTAGTAAGCGGCTGCAAAAGCCACCAGCGATCGCCACGATCCCGGCAGCGGCGGCAAGGCGTCAAACACCTC
>RFSP01000291.1 GCA_009923895.1 Betaproteobacteria bacterium
CGAGATGGAGCAGTAAATGAGACTGGGCTTGCGCGACGAAACCAGTCCCACCCCAGTCCCAAGCGTTGCATGGCGCCAGGCCGGCTGTTTTCAACCAGCACGTCGGCCTCTAACACCAGTTGGCGCGCCAGGGCCAGGTCCTGCGGCTGTTTGAGGTCCAGGGCGATGGATTGCTTGCCGCGGTTGAGGCTGGCGAAGTTTTCACTGTAGCCCTGACTCAAAGGAGGCCAAGTGCGCATGGCATCTCCTTCGGGCGGCTCCACTTTGACCACCTGAGCGCCAAAGTCGGCCAGCAGCATGCCGCAGAAGGGTCCAGAGGCAATCTGACAAAACTCCACCACTTTCACCCCGTCCAAGGGGCGCAGGGGAGCATAGGGTTTGAACAGGGGGGGCGTTGCATCCATGGTGCGATTGTGGACGATCCCTGCACGAACCATCATCAAAAAAGCGCATGCCGCAGTGGCGGCCCTTCTGACTTTAAGGGGCTTGCGACAGCGCGCCTTTGCCTCTTGCCTCCCGACGTGACACCCACAGCGTGGCCGCACTGATGATGAGGCCACCGATCAAAGTGCTCTGCGATGGCACGTCTCCAAACGCGATCCACCCCAAACAAGCGGCCCATACCAGTTCAAGAAACTTGGGGGATTGGGTGGCGCCCACATCGGCCACGTGAATGGCGCGGGTCTGGCAATAGTGGCCCGCGCTGCCCAAAAGGCCACACAGAGCAAAGAGGCCCCACTGCGTCAGATCGGGATGTGTCCAATGCATCAGCGCCGCTGGCAAGCTCAGCAACGAAATGCTCACGCACTGCCAGACCAAGATGGTGCGGGGCGATTCAAACTTGGTTTGTGCCTTGGTCAACAAAAAAGAGGCCGCAAACACTGGAGACGAGGCCAGCATGATCAGGTGATACCACCCGCCGCCGCTGCCCGTCATGGCAGCTGACCAGGACAGTTTGGGCCAGACCACCACCATGACCCCCGCAAATCCCAGCCCCGTGGCCAGCCAGCGCTCCCAGCGCATGGGCTCTCGAAACAACCAGTACGCGCCCAGCATGACAAAGATTGGCCCCGTGAACCCAATGGCTGTGGTATCCGCCAGGGGGATTTGAGGCAGTGCAGAGAACCACATCCACAAACCCACGGTGTGCAAACCGCCACGCAAAAAGTGGCTGCCCACATGCTGCGGCTTGAAGGCTTGGGGACCGGAATGCACAATCCAGGGCACCAAGACCAAGAGGCCGAAGAAATACCGCAGAAACTGGGTCTGATAGGGGTCGAACTGCTGAGACAGGCTACGCACCAAGGCGTTGAGCACCGTAAAAAGCAAGCCCGAGACCACCATCCACAAGACCCCTTGGGCATTGGGGGGCAGGTGGGCTGTGCGCCGATGCACCGCCTTGCGGGCGTGTCGCCAAGCGCGTCGAGGCATCAGACCCCCACGCGCAAGTCGCGAAGATATTCAAACATCGCATCATTCTAGGCAATGCCAAGGCCCAACGGTCTGCAGCAAATCCGGCTATCCTTTGTGGTCACGACGCCATACCTTGATGAATTCGCCATCTGCCCCCAATGCGAGCGAGAGGCCGGTATCGCCCACGCAATCGGGACAACCGCCACAACCGGTTCGACCTGTGCGGCTGGTGGGTGTGGGTCATGTGGCTTTGGATCATTACTTTGAGGTGGACTCGCTGCCGGTGGCAGCGACCAAAGTGGCGGCACGCAGTTACCGCTGCCTTGTGGGGGGCATGACGGCCAATGCCTTGGTGGCGGCTGCACGCCTGGGGGCCCAGGCTTTCATGGTGGCACCGGTGGCAGAAGATGAGGCCTTGGGGATCTTTCGGGCGCACTTTCAGACCGAGGGTATCGACGCATCGGGGTTGAAGTGCGTCCCAGGTGCTCGCCACTCGGTGTCGATGATCTTGGTGGACGCGCATGGAGAGCGGACCATCGTGAGTCATCGCAGTGACGCGGGGCGCCTGGCGGGGCCGTTCGACGCTGCTTGCTTGGACGCCGCCGATGTGCTTCTGACCGATCCTCGGTTTGTGGACTGGGCCCAGTCCGCCCTGGAGGCGGCTCGCGTTCGTCGTCTGTTGTCCATTTTGGATGCTGATGTCGCGCCCTCAGAGGACTTGCGTCGCCTGGTGGGTCTGGCCGAGTGGGCTGTATTTTCTGAGCCTGGCCTCCTTGCTTACAGTGCCATGGGGGATCTACCGGGTGAGCGGTTGCAGCAAATCCAAGCGGGGTTGATGCAGGCATTGCAAGCGGGTGCGCAAGTGGCCGTGGTGACGCTCGGAGCCCGGGGATTGATGTGGCAACGTCGGGGCGAGGCGTTGCGGTCGATGCCGGCCCACCCGGTCGACGCCGTGGTGGACACCACGGCAGCGGGTGATGTGTTTCATGGCGCCTTGGGGGTGGCTCTGGCAAGTGGG
>RFSP01000292.1 GCA_009923895.1 Betaproteobacteria bacterium
TTGGCGGCCGGAGGCCGCCGCCTACAGCTCCACGTATCGGCCCAAGCGAACCATGGTATTGCCGGGTTTGACGTGCGCCGTGCCTGGCATGACCATGACCGCGTTGTCGTAAGGCGTGACCCAGGTGTGATCGCCATCCTGGGCAATGGCCGTGCCGGCCTTGGCAATCACGTCCATGGCCACCACCGGGACCAAAAACTTAAAGTCTGCCGAGCGGGCGGTGATGGCTTCGGTCACCCTCACCGTGCGCTGCTGGGCAGGCAGCGGCAGGCGGTGGTGCTGCTGCACCCACTGCGGCGTGACCATGCCCGTGAGCCCCAGGAATCGAACCAATGCGTCGGTGGCGACGTCCGCTGCGGCACGCTCCCAATGCTGGCCGCACTCGATCAGAAGTGCCCGCTTGGGGCTCAAGGGGTCGCCAAATCCGCCGCGATCGACCATTCTCAAGCCCGCCGGATGGCCGGTGTCAAGCATCAGCAACTCTGGCATGCCCAATTGCCGCGCAAATTGGGCATTTTTGTCGACCTTGCCGCAAACCATCAGCGGGGCACAGGGCTCGCTCATGGAATGCAGATCGAGCACGAAGTCGCAGGCGTCGACCAGGGGCTGCAATTGCCTCGCCCGACGCAGCTCCACGGAATCTCGGCTGCCAAACAGCTGATCGTCGCCCCAGACGCGGTTGTAATCCTCGTCCACACAGCGCGACGCATTGGGGTTTTGGGGGTCAAATCCGCGGTAGGCCTCCACATTGGCAAACACCAAGGCCAAACGGCCTTGGAGGGGCTGGATCCGCTGCTTCATGAACCAATTCAGGGCAATCGCACCACAAAGTTCATTGCCGTGGGTGAGCGCCTGCACCAAGACGGTGGGGCCTGGGCGCCCAGAGTCCAGCAGGTGAGCCCAATCGATCCCGGTGTTGCCCTGCCGCCACGGCTCAATGTCCACGGGCGTGAGCTCAATGGGGGTATTTTTTGTGTTCATTCCAGAAGTATGCCCATGTCCGGGCCTACCCGAATGGCCGTGATCGATTCTTCGGATAGCATCGGCCCGTTTTGTGCATAGCAATGGGCGTGCACGTTTTCAGGAGTCCAGGTCATGACTGAACAAGAAATCCGAAATCTCGTCGAAGAAGTCCGTCAAGGCGCACTGCCCCGCCGCAGCTTCATTCAAAAGATGGTGGGCGCTGGCATCTCAGCACCCATGGCCTCCATGCTCCTGATGCACTACGACGTGGCGCAGGCGCAGTCGGCCCCGGCCTACAAGCCCACCAAGCGCGGCGGCGGCGGACCGCTGAAGGTGTTGTGGTGGCAAGGCGCCACGTTGCTGCAGCCTCACTTCGCCGCGGGCACCAAGGACCAAGAAGGCTCACGCATCTTTTACGAGCCCCTGGCCAGCTGGGACAACGATGGCAATTTGGTGCCTATTTTGGCCGCAGAGATTCCCAGCCGCGCCAATGGAGGTGTGTCGGCCGACGGCAAAACCATCACCTGGAAGCTCAAGAAGGGTGTGACTTGGCACGATGGCCAGCCCTTCACGGCTGACGACTGCGTGTTCACCTGGGAATACTCGGCAGACCCGGCCACGGCGGCCGTGACCAGCGGCGTCTACAAAGATGTGACCGTGAAGAAGGTGGACTCCCACACCATCACGGTGACCTTTGCCAAGCCCACCCCATTTTGGGCCACCGCCTTCGTCGCAGCCGAGGGCATGGTGATTCCCAAGCACGTCTTTGGACCTTACAAGGGAGCCAAGTCGCGCGAAGCGCCGGCCAACCTCAAGCCGGTGGGCACGGGCCCTTACAAGTTTGTGGAATTCATTCCCGGAGACATGGTGCGCGGTGCCATCAACACCAACTACCACATGCCCAACCGGCCTTACTTTGACTCCATCGAGATGAAGGGAGGCGGAGATGCCGTGTCGGCAGCGCGCGCTGTGCTGCAAACAGGTGAATATGACTACGCCTGGAACTTGCAAGTGGAAGACGACGTGCTCAAGCGCTTGGAAGCAGGTGGCAAGGGCAAGGTCGAGATCGTGCCCAGCGGCGACATCGAGTTCATCCAACTCAACATCACCGACCCATGGAACGAGGTGGATGGCGAGCGCTCCAGCGTCAAGTCCAAACACTGGGCCTTCACCGACCCCGCTGTGCGTGAGGCGATGTCGATGGTCATTGATCGCAAGAGCATTCAGGACAATATCTATGGTCGCACTGGCATCGCGACCAGCAACTTCCTGAACAACCCGCCCAAATACCGCTCACCCAATACCAAGTACGAGGTGAACTTTGACAAGGCCAACGCCATTCTTGAGGCGGCGGGTTGGAAAAAGGGGGCTGACGGCATTCGGGAAAAAGGCGGCAAGAAACTGAAGTTTGTCTTCCAGACTTCGGTTAACTCGTTGCGCCAAAAAGAACAGGCCGTGGTCAAGCAG
>RFSP01000293.1 GCA_009923895.1 Betaproteobacteria bacterium
GGCCAAGCGGATCATGTTGAACGAGCCAATGAGGTTGATGGTGACCGTCTTGGAGAAAATCGCCAAGGGGTGGGCCCCGTCCTTGCCGACCGTTTTGGTGGCCGTTGCGATGCCGGCACAGTTGACCAGTCCCATGAGTTTGCCCAGCTTGAGCGCGGCTGCCACGGCGGCCTGCCCATCGGCTTCGCTGGTGACGTCGCATTTCACAAAGACACCGCCAATAGCGGAAGCCACCTGCTGCCCGCGCTCCACCTGCAAATCGGCCACAACGACCTTGCCGCCCTCGGCAGCCAGCATCCTCGCTGTGCCTTCACCCAGGCCCGAAGCCCCGCCCGTGACGATGAATACTTTTCCTTTGATGTCCATGATGTGGTTGGAGTGAGTGGATGAGAGAGGGGAGATTGCTTCGCTACGCTCGCAATGACGCAGCGCGCGACACCGTCATTGCGTACATGGACGCTCCCTGTATTGCAAGCTGAAGTTTGTTGTTGGTTATTCGGAGAGGTTGCATCCGTACATTCGGACTCCGGATGTGCCACTTGGGGTGGTGATCGTGGTCCTTGATGGGAATAAGCCGGCGGGCTCCTCAAGCGAGGTCGCGCACTCTGGGTGCTTCGCAATGATCGGGTTTTGCCTGCCGTGGTCCTACCGTTTTGCCAACAAGTTGCTGTTTTCAGCTTGCGCAACGCTTCGGGGGGTTCTCCTTGAGGGGTGATAGGGGTGATCGGTTCTTGCCAAGCTGGGTTTTTTTAGCGCCCTGGGCTCAGGCCGCAGCTACCAGGTCGCGCCCGGCGCCGCGGTAGCCGGGGTGGTAGTGGCTGTCGTAGCGCAGCAGCGCCCAGGCGCGGCGCATCGTGCGCGCGGCCAGCGCCACAGCCACCACGTTGGCGTGCTTGGTCTGTAGCATCTTGTGGATCCACGGGTCTTGCTGCTCGGCGGGCTTGCGCTGCTGAGCCTTGATGACCGAGCGCGCACCGTGGATGAACAGCCAGCGCAGGTACTCATTGCCCCGCTTGGTGATGCCCAGCAGCACGCTTTTGCCGCCGCTGGAGTGCTGGCGCGGCACAACACCCACGGCCGCAGGCAACTGCCGTGAGTTCTCGAACTGCTGCGCCCGGTCGATCTGGGCAACCAGCGCGCTGGCCGTCTGAGGCCCCACACCGGGCAGCTGCTGCAGCCGCTGGCACACGGGGTTGGCCTGCGCCTGCGCCTTGATCTGGCCATCCAGCGTGTCAATGCGCTGCTGCAGCTGCGCCAGCAGCGCCATCTCGTCTTGCAGCAGCACGCGCGTGCTGCCCAGCAACTCGTTGCTCGCATCGTCTAGCAGCTCGGGCACGCCCTGGCGCAAGGCCTTCATGCCCTGGGGCAGCACCAGCCCGTGCTCGGCGAGCACGGCGCGAATGGAGTTGGTCTGCGCGATGCGCTGCTTCATGAGCCGGCTGCGGCTGGTGTGCAAATGGCACAGCGCCTGCTGCTGCACAGACTTCACAGCCACAAATCGCATGTCCGGGCGCTGCAGCGCCTCGCAGATCGCGCGTGCATCGTTGGCATCGTTTTTTTGCCCACGCACGTAGGGCTTGACCAGCTGTGGGGCGATCAGCCGGACCTCGTGGCCAAGCGCGCGGAGCTTGCGGGCCCAAAAGTGCGAGCCCCCACAGGCCTCCATCCCCACCAAGCAAGGCGCCAATTTGGCAAAGAACTCCACAAGCTGGGCTCGGCGCAGTTGCCGGCGCAGCACCGGCGCACCGCCCTCATCCACACCGTGCAGCTGAAACACATTCTTGGCAATATCGATCCCAATTGCGCTAATCTTCATCTCGGACGCTCCTGCTTTGTTCAAGTGGTTGGTAACGCATTCCACTTTGGCACATCGATGCCGTTATAGGTGGGAGCGTCCATCCCATTGAGCGCAGCGAAGCAATCCATGAAACTTTCACTGCCCCAGCGCGGCAATGGCTTGCGCCGTGATGTGTTCCACCGCACCCAGCCCCGAAATGCGGGCGTACCGAGGTGCTTGCGCGTCACCCGAACGCGCCCATGAGGCATAGTAGTCCACCAAAGGACGCGTCTGCGCGTGATACACCGACAAGCGCTTGAGCACCGTCTCTTCGCGATCGTCATCGCGCTGAATCAAGGGCTCGCCCGTGGCGTCATCACGGTCGGCCACTTTGGGTGGATTGAACTTGATGTGATACGTGCGGCCCGAGGCCACGTGCACGCGGCGACCGCTCATGCGCTCCACAATGGCAGAGTCAGGCACATCGATCTCGAGCACCACGTCCAACTTGACGCCGGCCGCCTTCATGGCGTCGGCCTGAGGAATGGTGCGAGGGAATCCGTCAAAGAGGAAGCCCCCCGCGCAGTCGGGCTGAGCAATGCGCTCTTTGACCAGACCAATG
>RFSP01000294.1 GCA_009923895.1 Betaproteobacteria bacterium
TCTTCAATGCTGCCGAAGTAATGAAAGCACAGTGCCGTGCCCCACTGAAATCGGCGGTCACCCGGCGCCGCAATCACCAAGTCAACAAAGCCGTCCAGGGCTTCGTCCATGCGCTCGTCGTTTAAAGCGTGCCAGCACTTTTCGTAGGCGGCTTCTAATGTGGCCGGGTCTGAGGCAAGACGCGCTCGACCCTGCGGATCGAGTTCGTCACGCAAAGCGGCCAGTCCCCTGACGATGCGGTCCATCCCCTGGGCAGGGGTCTCATGCAAAAGATCGCTCACAGAGGTCCTGAGTGCATGGGCGTCGGCTCAGACACTCACCACCGGAATGCCCGCAATCTTGGCCTGCCACTCGGCAGGTCCCGTCTGGTGCACGCTCACCCCTTGCGCATCCACGGCCACGGTGACGGGCATGTCTTTGACATCAAACTCATAAATGGCTTCCATGCCCAAGTCAGCAAAGCCCACCACCTTGGCGCCCTTGATGGCTTTGGCCACCAGGTAGGCAGCGCCGCCCACGGCCATCAGATACGCGCTCTTGTGCTTGCGAATGGCCTCAATGGCCACCGGGCCCCGCTCGGCCTTGCCCACCATGGAGATCAAGCCCGTTTGGGCCAGCATCATCTCGGTGAACTTGTCCATGCGGGTGGCCGTGGTGGGGCCGGCTGGGCCCACCACCTCGTCGCGCACCGGGTCCACGGGGCCTACGTAGTAGATGACCCGGTTGGTGAAGTCCACAGGCAGCTTCTCGCCCTTGGCCAGCATGTCTTGAATGCGCTTGTGGGCCGCGTCGCGCCCGGTGAGCATCTTGCCGTTGAGCAGCAGAGTGTCGCCGGGTTTCCAGCTGGCCACTTCTTCGCGCGTGAGCGTGTCCAGGTTGACGCGCTTGCTCTTGTTGTAGTCAGGGGCCCAGTTGACTTTGGGCCACAAGTCCAGGCTCGGAGGCTCCATGTATGCGGGGCCTGAACCGTCCATCACCACATGCGCGTGGCGCGTGGCCGCGCAATTGGGGATCATGGCCACGGGCTTGCTGGCCGCGTGCGTGGGCCAGGTGGCAATCTTCACATCCAACACCGTGGTCAATCCACCCAGGCCTTGCGCACCAATGCCCAGGGCGTTGACCTTTTCATAGAGCTCAATGCGCAGCTCTTCGAGCTTGTTTTGCGGGCCGCGTGCCAACAGGTCGAACATGTCGATGGGCTCCATCAACACCTCTTTGGCCAGGAGCATGGCCTTTTCGGCCGTGCCGCCCACGCCAATGCCCAGCATGCCGGGGGGGCACCAGCCGGCTCCCATGGTGGGCACCGTCTTGAGCACCCAATCCACCAGGTTGTCGCTGGGGTTCATCATCACAAACTTGCTCTTGTTTTCGCTGCCGCCACCTTTGGCTGCCACCGTCACCTCCAAGGTGTGGCCCGGCACCACCGACATGTGCACCACCGCAGGGGTGTTGTCTTTGGTGTTCTTGCGCTCAAAAATGGGATCGGCCAGCACCGAGGCGCGCAGCGTGTTGTTGGGGTCGAGGTAGCCGCGGCGCACCCCCTCGTTCACGGCGTCTTCAATCGAGCCTTTGAACCCTTCAAAGCGCACGTCCATGCCAATCTTCAAAAAGACATTGACGATGCCCGTGTCTTGGCAAATGGGGCGGTGCCCCTCGGCGCACATGCGCGAGTTGGTCAAGATTTGCGCGATGGCGTCTTTGGCGGCCGGCGAAATCTCTTTGTTGTAGGCGCGGGCCAGGTGGGCGATGTAGTCCGCGGGGTGGTAGTAGCTGATGTACTGCAGCGCAGCCGCAACAGTGTCAACCAGGTCGTTGTGACGGATGGTGGTGGTCATTTCAGGACTTTCTAGCAGGCAGCGCTCGGACGACTCAATGTTTATTGGAGCCAGATGACGACAGGCGGTCGGTGGCCGCAATGGCCAAGGCCGAGAGCAAGAAGGTGACGTGAATCACGGTCTGCCACAGCATTGTCTTTTCGTCGTAAGACGAGGCATTGATGAACGTCTTGAGCAGATGGATGGAGCTGATGCCAATGATGGCCATGCCCAGTTTGACTTTCAGGATGGAGGCATTCACGTGCGACAACCATTCGGGCTGGTCCGGGTGCCCCTCCAGGTTCATGCGGGAGACAAAGGTTTCATACCCGCCCACGATGACCATGATGAGCAGGTTGCTGATCATGACCACGTCAATCAAGCCCAGCACCACCAACATGATGATGGTTTCGTTCATTTTGGGCGGCCCGTTGGCTCCGTTGGCGGCTCCCACGTTGGCCACCAAGGTGGCCACCGGCACGCCGTCATGGGTATGACCACCCAGGATCGCATCAATGCCCCGGACCCGGCTGGCCATCTTCAGGTCTACGTCCA
>RFSP01000295.1 GCA_009923895.1 Betaproteobacteria bacterium
TCGGTCAGCCGACGCACCCGCCGCAATGCGGTCGCCGGCGAAATGTGCGCCGCTTCGGCCAAAGCCTGATTGGAGCGCGAGGCATCGGCTTGCAGCAGGTCCAGCAGCCTGTGGTCGATGTCGTCCAGGTCGGTGTGCATGTGTAAATCATTCATAGTATCAAAATTAATGAAATTTTATTCCATTTCATTGAATCGAAGAAAGAAGATTGCAAATTCGTTGAATATTCAAAATCAAATGTCATTGAGTGGTCGCTACGATCCCCCCTTTCAACCCTTCCAGCAAGCAACCGGAGACCTCCCATGTGCGGCATCGTCGGCGCTGTGAGTGCGCGCAACATCGTTCCCATCCTGGTCGAGGGGCTCAAGCGGCTGGAGTACCGGGGCTATGACTCCTGTGGTGTGGCGGTGCATCGCCAGGGCGCACTCTTCAGGGCCCGCAGCACCGCCCGCGTGGCGGAATTGCAGGCCCAGGTGGATGCCGACGGTTTGGCGGCCGGCACCGGCATTGCCCACACCCGCTGGGCCACCCACGGCGCACCGGCCGTGCACAACGCGCACCCGCATTTTTCGGCGGGCCCTGTGGTGGCGAGCGCTTCAAGTGGGTTAGCGGCGGATGCTCCGGGGCAGATCGCCCTGGTGCACAACGGCATCATCGAAAACCACGACGAGCTGCGTGACGAGCTCAAAGCCCGGGGCTATGTGTTTGCCAGCCAGACCGATACCGAGGTCATCGCCCACCTGGTGCACCACCTGTATGCAGGCGACCTGTTGGCCTCCGACGCCATGGCCCTGGCCGGCGTGACCGACCAGATCGTCTACCTCGAAGAAGGCGACGTGGTGGACTTGCAAATTGGCAAGACCTGGATCGCCGCGGCCCAGCCCGACGGGCGCTATCGCAATGTGGAGCGTCCAGTGCGCACCGTGCAAGCGCACACCGGCGCGGCCGAGCTGGGGCCCTACCGCCACTACATGCAAAAGGAAATCTTTGAGCAGCCCAAGGCCATTGCCGACACGCTCGAAGCCGTGGGCGGGGTCACGCCCGAACTTTTTGGTGACGGCGCCTACCGCGTGTTCAAAGAAGTGGACCGTGTGCTGATCTTGGCCTGTGGCACCAGCTATTACGCCGGGTCCACCGCCAAGTACTGGCTGGAAAGCGTGGCGGCCATTCCCACCTCGGTGGAGATTGCCAGCGAATACCGCTACCGCGACAGCGTGCCCGACCCGCGCACCCTGGTCGTCACCATCTCTCAAAGTGGAGAGACCGCCGACACCCTGGCCGCGCTCAAACATGCCCGCGCCCAGGGCATGGGCCACACGCTGACCATTTGCAACGTCGCCACCAGTGCCATGGTGCGCGAATGCGCCTTGCACTTCATCACCCGGGCCGGGGCGGAGATTGGCGTGGCGTCGACCAAGGCCTTCACCACCCAGCTGGTGGGCCTGTACCTGCTGGCGCTGTCCTTGGCGCAAGTGAGGGGCCGGCTGAGCGACGCCCAAGAAGTCGAGGCCCTCAAGGCCTTGCGCCACCTGCCCGTGGCCGTGCAAGCCGTGTTGGCCCTCGAGCCCCAGGTCATGGCCTGGAGCGAAGAGTTTGCGCGCAAAGAAAACGCGCTCTTCCTGGGGCGGGGCTTGCACTACCCCGTCGCGCTGGAGGGCGCACTCAAGCTCAAAGAAATCAGCTACATCCACGCCGAGGCCTACCCCGCCGGCGAGCTCAAACACGGGCCTTTGGCATTGGTGACCAGCGCCATGCCCGTGGTCACCGTGGCCCCCAACGACGCCTTGTTGGAAAAGCTCAAGAGCAACCTGCAAGAAGTGCGCGCCCGCGGCGGCGAGCTTTATGTGTTTGCCGATGCCGACACCAAGATCGAAAACGACACGGGCACGCACGTCATCCGCATGCCCGAGCACTACGGCCACCTGAGCCCCATCTTGCACGTGGTGCCGCTGCAGTTGCTGGCGTATCACACGGCTTGCGCGCGGGGCACGGATGTGGACAAGCCGCGTAATTTGGCCAAGAGTGTGACGGTGGAGTAGTTCAGGACGGAGCCATTTCTGGCGCAACGTGTCAAAGATGCCTAGGCCTTTCCCTAATGCTGTAAAGGCCCATACCGCTATGCTCTGTGCACTGTTAGCTTGACGAGGGGCGAATCAGACTGCTTCTCAGTTTTGTCATCTTGCCATTGCATTGATCTGATCATCGACCCCATCCTCGACCCCAAACCAACGCACCCATGTCCAGTCCACACGCATCGCCAAGCTCCAGTCAACCAGGTTCACGTGGCAACGGATCTCAAGGCCCTCGGGTGGCCGTAGGGGCTTTCATGTTGGAGACCA
>RFSP01000296.1 GCA_009923895.1 Betaproteobacteria bacterium
AGCGTGGTGCATGCGGTGGTGCAAATCAGGATCGCGGGTCACCACCGAGCCCATCAAGACGTCGGCACCCCCTGAGGGGTACTTGGTGAGGGCATGCATGCTGATGTCCACCCCCATGTCGAAAGCCCCAAACGCCAGGCCGGAGCCCCAGGTGTTGTCCAGCGCACAAACGGCCCCACCGGCTTTGACCACCTGAACCAAGGCCCGCAGGTCTGGAAATTCCATGGTCACCGATCCTGGCGCTTCCACCCACACCAGACGGGTCTTGGGGCCCATGGCGGAGCGGAGCGATTCCACATTCATGGGGTCGTATAAGCGGTGCGTGATGCCCCAACCGGTCAGCAGGCTCTTGGCCTGCTCCTTGGACGGGCCATACACATTGTTGGGCAGCAACACCTCCTCACCGGCCTTCAATATGCCCAAATTGACAATGGTGATCGCCGCCAATCCGCTGGGGGCCAAGACGCAATGGGTGCCCCCTTCCAATGTGGCAATGCGCTCTTCCAGGATGTAGGACGTGGGGGTGCCATGCAGGCCATAGGTGTACCCGCCTCGGTTGGTGGGCGACCGGCCCAGCAAGGCCTGGGTGTCCTTGAACATCACCGTCGATGCTTTGTAGACCGCCGGAGGAAAGGCGTCAAACCCCTCGGGAGGCTGGTAAGGGTGATGAATCAATTCCGTGATGGCATCTTTCATCGACAAGACTCCTGAATCAACTGGGGTTTAGATGGGCTGCGCGATGAGGTCATGCCCATCGACTTGGACCACTCTGGCTTGTACAAAGTCACCCGCTCGCAGGGTACGAGAGATCTTTTGCGGGGGCAGCAATCGAACCTGACCATCAATTTCGGGCGCGTCGGCGTAGCTGCGGCCCACGGCGCCCTTGCGGCCAAGCCCTGGCGCGGAGTCGACCAGCACCTGCATTTGAGCCCCCACACGGCGCGCCAATTGGGCCACTGAGACCTCTTCGGCCACGGCCATGAAGCGGGCTCTCCGCTCTTCTCTGACGGAATCAGGCACGGCGCCGGGGAGGCTATTGGCAGCGGCGCCTTGCACCGGCGAGTAGGCGAAGCAGCCGGCACGGTCAATTTGCGCCTCGCGCATGAACGCCAACAAGGCCTCAAACTCGGCGTCACTCTCGCCGGGAAAGCCCGCGATGAAGGTGGAGCGGACCACCAATTCAGGACAGATGGACCTCCAGGTCTGCAATCGCTCGAGGTTGCGTTCTGCGCTCGCGGGTCGCCGCATGCGCTTGAGGACATCAGGGTGCGCATGCTGGAACGGCACGTCCAAGTAAGGCAGGATGAGCCCCTGCGCCATGAGGGGAAGCACCTCATCCACATGGGGATAGGGGTACACGTAATGCAAGCGCACCCAAGCCCCATAGGGCTGCGCCAATTGCCCTAACTGCTCGCACAGGTCAAAGAAGCGGGTCTTCACGGGCTTGCCGTCCCAAAAGCCCGTGCGGTATTTGACGTCCACGCCGTAGGCACTGGTGTCCTGGCTGATGATCAAGAGCTCCTTGACTCCCGATTCCAACAAGGCCCTTGCCTCGTTGAGCACATCGCCCACCGGGCGTGACACCAAGTCACCACGCAAGCTGGGAATGATGCAAAAGGTGCAACGGTGGTTGCACCCTTCGCTGATCTTGAGGTAAGCGTAATGACGCGGGGTGAGTTTGATCCCCGCCGAGCCGCGAAACTGGTCTCGGACCTCGGGGACCAGATCGACAAAGGGATCATGGGGCTTGGGCAAGTGCCGATGCACAGCGTCCATCACCTCTTGTGTGGCGTGGGGTCCGGTGACAGCCAGCACCTTGGGATGCACGGTTTGAACCAAAGGCCGGCCATCGTCCCCGGTCTTGGCCCCCAAACAGCCCGTGACAATGACTTTGCCGTTTTCGTCCAGCGCCTGGCCGATGGCATCCAAACTCTCTTTGACTGCATCGTCAATGAAGCCACAGGTGTTGACGATGACAATGTCTGCGCCGGCGTAAGACTTGGACGTCTTGTAGCCCTCGGCACTCAGCTGGGTGAGAATCAGCTCGGAATCTGTCAATGCTTTGGGACACCCCAGTGACACAAAGCCCACGGTGGGCGCACCGGGTTCAGCGTTCAAGACATCGTGACCCATCAGGACTTGCTGGCCTTGGTTGAAAACCCGGGCATCCCCGGAAACAGGGCATTGGCGTTCTTGGCCATTTGCTCTTGCATCTGTGTCACCAGCGAATTGGACTGGTCCAGATAGCTGGACATGAAGTTCTGCGCGAAGGGCGATTGCCCCCCCAGAAATTGCGTCCATGCCTCGGGAG
>RFSP01000297.1 GCA_009923895.1 Betaproteobacteria bacterium
AAACCTCCCAACACCTCAGGCAGCGGATTCAAGACCGGCAGGTCGCGATTCTGGTGCAACGTGGCCGCCGTCAGCTGCTGTTGTTCTCCAACGATGGGCGGACCTTTGAGTCCACCGCCCAACACCCAACACACCGAGCCATGGCCGTGGTCGGTGCCTCGCCCCCCGTTTTCTCTGAAAGTCCGACCGAACTCACTCACCACCACCACCACCGTCTTTTGCCAGGCTTGGGAGCCCATTTCATCGGCAAACCCGGCCAAGCCGCGCCCCAACTCTTCAAGTCGTGAAGCCAAAAAACCCTCCGCCGCGCCTTGGCCCACGTGCGTATCCCAACCCCCCACGTCCACAAACCCCAATGCATAGCGGTCGCGCATGAAACGGGCCATGCGCCGGGCCTCCAGCTCAAAGCCTCTTGCGGTGATGGCGTTGCGGCTGCCGGTTTCCATCTGCCGCGTCACTTCTGCCACTTCGGCGCGCAGGCCAAAGGCTTCGGCCACGCGATTCTCGAGCGGGTGACCGCGATAGAGCGCCGCCAAGGAGGGCGAAGAACCGGGCAATGCGGCGGGACTCGGAAGATTGCGCAGCGACACATTGCCCACTTCGGTGGGACCCCTAAAGGTCAGCGGAAGTTGGTCGGTAAAACTCACGGGCCTCGCCGCCACGCCCAAGGCGCCGGCCAAACGATTCATGAAGCCTGAGCGGAAATCACGGGCGCCTGCGGACCCTTGTCCCATCTCGATAAAGTCTTGCGTCTCAAAGTGGCTGCGCGAGAGATGGTGGACCCCTGAAAACGGAATGAAGGCGGCCTGACCCTCTTGCATCAGGGGCCATATCGAGCTTGAGAGCGCTGGGTGCAAGGCCCACTGGTCATCAATGCGGTCGGCACCCGGCTTTTTGGCGGACACCGCTTCACGCAAGGGGATTCGGATATTGGGCCGGGCCTCGTGATAGAAGGTGCTGCCGTGCGGGACAAGCAAACTCATGGCGTCGTAGCCGCCGCGCAAAAACACCAACAAGAATCTCGCGTCTGTGGCGAAACCCGAAGCCGTGGCCCACAGGCCACTGCTGAAGCTGGCGCTCAAGCCACCCACGGCGGCTGCGCCTGCTGTGGCAAGCCAGCGTCTTCGGGTGGCGGGTGGCGTCTGGCGCGTCGACATGTCAGTGCATCCTACCGCGCCATAAAGTCGGGTGATGACAGGTACAGCGCATTCCAATCTCTGGGCACTGCAACAGAGGCCAAAATCTCTCGGGTGGGGGTGCGCAACTGTCCTTGCACGTACCGGTGAAAGGTGGGTGTGGCCAATTGAGGCAAGCCGGGCTGCTCCGCACCCAGTGACGGATCTTCGGGTCTGAAGAGCCCGGCCGCAGAAGCGCCCATCTGCCGCGCAATTTCAAAACGTGTGGCCATTTGTCCGGAGCCGTTCCAGGCGTCCGACGACAAGGGGTAGCCATCGGGCGTTTGCCGGTTGTACAAGCCTTGACCCAAGCGATTGAGCCAGGTTTGCACCGGCACGGTGTTGAGCACGGTGCGGCCTTCGTGAGCTGCACGCACCGCCGACATGACAAAGTGCATCGGATCTTTGAAAGCGGCCTCGGTCGCTGTAAAGGCAGGATCCAAAAAGAGGGCTTCCAACACCTGACCGATGTGCCCATCGCTGGCCAGGAAGGTCTTGGCCAGACGCTGCGTCAACGCGGGGGGCGCTGTCTCTCCCAAGAAGAAGGCCACCAGTTTTCGGCTGATTTGACGCGCCGTGTGGGGATGCCGAGCCAGCAGGTCCAGCGCTTCATCGAGCTCTATCGCGCCGCGCCCCTGCAGCGTTTGACCCAGCAAGGTTTTGGTTCCAAAGTCATGTCGGGCGGGGTTGAACTCGTAGATGCCTTGGCGCCGATATAGCCCTTGCAGTTCGGGCCGCAGTCGCGGTGAATTGCTGGTGAGATTCACCCCATGGCCGGTCAGAACACGGGACAGCTCTTGCACGTCCCGCTGGGAGTAGTTGGCGTCCACACCCAAGGTGTGCAGTTCCAGCAACTCACGACCCAAATTTTCATTGAGCCGAGCCACGGCATTTTGTTCGTTGTCCAGGTAGCGCAGCATGGCCGGATGGTGGATGACCGCACCCAACAGGTCTCTGAATCGACCCAAGGCATGGGGTCGAATGGCCTGCTCTTCAAAGTCCCCCACCATCGCCCGCAGATTGGCTTTGAACTGATGCACGTTGAAGTGATTGAACCAGAACCAGGTCATGTGCTCACGCACTTGGTAGGGGGAGTGCAGAGCGC
>RFSP01000298.1 GCA_009923895.1 Betaproteobacteria bacterium
CACGCTGCCGCCGGGTTGAACGATTTCGTAGGGGCTCATGGTGGCGTCACCCACAAAGATGAGTCGGTAGTCTTTGTTGTACTTGCGGATGATGTCCCAGGTGGGGAATTTTTCACTGTAGCGACGTCGATTGTTCTTCCACATGTAGTCGTACACGCAATTGTGGAAGTAATAGAACTCCAGGTGCTTGAACTCGGTCTTCGTCGCACTGAAAAGCTCTTCGACACGGTGGATGTGTTCGTCCATGGTGCCGCCCACATCCATGAGCAGCAGCACCTTCACTTTGTTGTGGCGCTCAGGCACCATCTTGATATCCAAAAGCCCCGCGTTGGCGGCTGTGGAGTGAATGGTGTCATCCAAGTCCAATTCCTCGGCCGCACCTTCCCGTGCAAAGCGGCGCAGACGGCGCAGCGCCACTTTGATGTTGCGGGTGCCCAGCTCCTTGGTGTCGTCATAGTCTTTGTAGGCCCGTTGGTCCCACACTTTGACGGCGCTGCGGTTGCGTCCTTTGGCCTGCCCGATGCGGATGCCCTGGGGGTTGTAGCCATAGGCCCCAAAGGGACTGGTGCCGGCCGTGCCGATCATGCGGTTGCCGCCCTGGTGTCGCTCCTTTTGCTCCTCAAAACGCTTTTTCAGCGTTTCCATCAACTCGTCCCACCCCATCTTTTCGATGGCGGCCTTTTCTTCGGGTGAGAGCTCCAACTCCAAGGTCTTTCGCAGCCATTCCAATGGCACCTCTTGGGTGAAGTCCGTGAGCATTTCCACGCCTTCAAAATACGCCGAAAAGGCGCGGTCAAATTTGTCAAAGTGGGCTTCGTCTTTGACCAATGCGGTACGCGACAAGTAGTAGAACTTGTCGAGCGTGGGGCCGGTGTCATCGTCAATGACGCCCGCCTTCAGCGCCTCCAACAAGGTGAGGTATTCGCGCACGGACACGGGCACTTTGGCCGCGCGCAGGGTGAAGAAGAAGTTGATAAGCACGACGCTGGAAAGGTGTCTGAGCGTTACCGCTGGGTCTTTGACTTGCGGCCGGCCGGGCCTTTGCGAGCTGCCGGGTCGTACCGCTTGAGCCAATCAAAAAACTCGTGATACCACACCTGGCTGTTGCGAGGCTTGAGGATCCAATGATTTTCGTCGGGGAACCACAGCAGCCGGGCGTCCACGTGGCGCGCCTTGAGCGTGTTGTAGTAGGCCAAACCCTGAGCATCAGGCACCCGATAGTCCAGCGCGCCGTGAATCACCAGCGTGGGCGTTCGCATGCCCTTGGCATGGGCATGCGGGCTTTGGGCATGCACTTGCGCCATGTCATCCCAGTACCAGGCCCCCAACTCCTTGGCGTGCCAGGTGTAGGCATCGTCGGCAAACATGGCGGTCCAGTCAAAGCAGCCGGCGTGGCAGATGTAGGCCGCGTACCGACCCGGCCTCACGTGCGCATTCATCCAGGCCACCATGTACCCGCCATAGCTGCCTCCCGTGGCAAAGACCCGGGCCTTGTCAGCCCAGGGCTTGCGCAAGAGCCAGGTGGTGGCCGCTTCAATGTCTTTGAGCTCGAGTTCGCCCCAACGGTGGGTGATGCTGTCCAAGAACGCATGACCGAAACTCGACGAGCCGTGGTAGTTCACGCTGGCCACCACATAGCCCTGCGCTGCAAAGGCTTGCGTGTTCCAACGGTAGTGCCACACATCCCCAGCGGCGGTGTGGGGGCCGCCGTGGATGTTGTGCATCAACGGATAGGTCTTTTTGGGATCAAACCCCGGCGGGTAGGTCAGCCACATTTGGATGGGCTCACCCAGGGCGCCTTTGATCCACACCTCTTCAGTGCGCCCCAGGCGAAGGGTGGCCATCAGCGCGTCGTTGAACGATTCCAGCCGCAGCGGGGGCGCATCTGACGGATGCGCGTGCACACGCGCCGGGTGTTGGGCCGAATCGCTCAGGGTCACCAAAACGCCCGCTGCGCGGTCAAATGCATGCACGGTACCGCCCGGCACCCTCACTTCTGCACGGCGATCTTTCAGGTCAAACCGCCACAAATGGCGTCGTCCCTGTTGCTCTGCGCACAACCACACACCGAGCCCATCGTCGTCCCAGCGCAATGGGGCCAGCACCTCGTGGTCCCAGGCCTCGCTCACCACGTCCCAACGGCCCGATGCACGCTGCCACACAGCGAGTTGCCCAGGCATGGTGTGCTTGAGCCCTTGGTGGCTGGCAATGAAGGCCACTTGCTGGCCATCGGCGCTGTAGCTGGGCGCTGAAAAGTCCCACTCGCGATCCTGGGCAATC
>RFSP01000299.1 GCA_009923895.1 Betaproteobacteria bacterium
GCTGGCTTGCTGCTGGACAGCAGCGCCAAGTGGTATCGGGAGCGTCGTTCGTGAACACGGTGGACGGCCTGGTGGCTGTTTTGGGCTTGGTGGTGATCACCGTGGTGACACGGGGATTCTTTTTGTTCTCAGACCGGCAAATGGCCATGCCTCGCTGGTTGGAAAGGGGTCTGCGACATGCCCCTTTGGCGGCTTTGGTGGCGGTGGTGGCCCCCGAAGTGTTGCTCACGCAAGGGCAGTTGTTGGAGACCTGGCGCGACCCCCGTTTGTTTGCGCTGGCAGCAGCAACGCTTTGGTACGCGTGGCGCCGCACCATGTTGGGCGTCATCGTGACCGGGGTGACGGTGATGTTTGCCCTCAGGCAAGGCCTGGGGTGGTGAGGCCGACCTAAAATTTTTATTTGGACAGGGAGCATCTTATGAACGTCATTCGCTTTTCAGACTTGGTGGCCCAAGGTGCGGTTCGTGGACGACGGGTATTGATTCGGGCCGATTTGAACGTTCCGCAGGACGAAGCCGGACACATCACCGAAGACACTCGCATTCGGGCCTCTTTGCCTTGCATTGAAATGGCCTTGAAGGCCGGTGCTGCGGTGATGGTCACCTCCCATCTGGGCCGTCCGACCGAAGGCGAGTTCAAGCCCGAGGACACGCTGGCCCCGGTGGCAGAGCGTTTGGCGCAGATGTTGGGTCGGCCTGTGCCGCTGCGATCCGATTGGGTGGACGGCGTGACCGTGTCGCCGGGAGAGTTGGTGCTGCTTGAGAACTGCCGGGTGAACAAAGGCGAGAAGAAGAATGCCGAAGACCTGTCACGCAAGATGGCTGCGCTGTGCGATATTTTTGTGCACGATGCCTTTGGCACGGCTCATCGTGCCGAAGCGTCCACCTACGGTGTGGCGCAGTACGCGCCCGTGGCCTGCGCGGGGCCGCTGCTGGCTGCCGAGATGGACGCCATCAGCAAGGCCTTGGCCCAACCCAAACGGCCATTGGTGGCCATTGTGGCGGGCAGCAAAGTCAGCACCAAGCTCACCATCTTGCAAAGCCTGGCCAAGAATGTGGACGGCTTGATTGTGGGCGGCGGTATTGCCAATACGTTCATGCAGGCGGCAGGCCTGCCCATCGGCAAGAGCCTGGCCGAGCCCGATTTGCTGCAGGAGGCGCGTGCGGTGATGAGTGCCATGAAGGCGCGCGGCGCGGAGGTGCCCATTCCCGAAGACGTGGTCGTGGCCAAGGCCTTCAAAGCCGATGCGCCAGCCACCATCAAGGCTTCGAGCGACGTGGCCGAAGACGACATGATTTTGGACATTGGCCCTAAAACAGCGGACAAGCTGGCGCAACAACTCATGAAGGCAGGCACCATTGTTTGGAATGGTCCCGTGGGGGTTTTTGAGTTTGATGCGTTCGCCCATGGCACCCAGACCATCGCCAAAGCGATTGCAGCCAGCCCAGCGTTCAGTATTGCGGGGGGTGGCGACACCTTGGCCGCCATTGCCAAATACGGCATTGAGAAAGACGTGGGCTATATCTCGACGGGCGGAGGAGCCTTCCTGGAGGTGTTGGAGGGCAAGACCTTACCGGCCTTCGACATTCTGTCTCGGCGCGCAGCGGGTCAGTAACTGCCTGGTAACCTGGGTCACCCCACAGGGTCTGGGCTCGCCCATAATCAAGCCTCACGTCACAGCGACGACCGGAGTTCCCGATGTCTCGAGCCACCAAAATCGTTGCCACCCTGGGACCGGCCTCCAGCGACCCGGTGGTGTTGGAGAACCTGCTGCGTGCGGGCGTGGACGTGGTGCGCTTGAACTTCAGCCATGGCAAGGCCCAGGACCACATCGATCGCGCCACCCTGGTCCGAGACATTGCAGGCCGATTGGGCAAGCCCGTGGCCCTGATGGCCGATTTGCAGGGCCCCAAGATTCGGGTTGGCAAGTTCACAGGCGGCAAGATCACCCTGGAGGCAGGCCAACCTTTTGTGTTGGATGCGCAGCGCACCGAACCCGGCGATGCAGGCATCGTCGGCCTGGACTACAAAGAATTGCCCCGTGATGTCAAACCGGGGGATGTGCTGCTGCTCAACGACGGGCTGATCGTGCTGACGGTGGACTCGGTGCGGGCCGAACAGGTGCACACCTTGGTCAAGGTGGGCGGTGTGTTGTCGGATCACAAGGGCATCAACAAACAAGGTGGTGGGCTGACCGCACCGGCGCTCACGGCCAAGGACATGGAAGACATCCGCACGGCCATGTCGTTTCAGTGCGAGTACCTGGCCGTGAGCTTTCCC
>RFSP01000300.1 GCA_009923895.1 Betaproteobacteria bacterium
CCACATAGTTCAGGTACGCCGAGGCCGGCGAGTTGGCATATCGTGTGCCTACCGTCCAGGAGGTGGGCAATTGGGTCAAACTGCTTTGGGCGCTGGTGAAGGTACCACCCCCACCGGAGGCCACATCGCGGAATCTCAAGGTGCCCGTGCTGGGCGGGTTGAGCAAGGCAATCCAATAGGACACGCCCGACACGACGGAGGTGGCCGGCAGAGTCACGGCGTTCCAGGCCCCCGCCTTGGGTTTGGTGATGGTAGCGCTGGCCAGCAACTTGCCGGGCACACCGTTGGCATCGCTATATAGACCCGCCACCACGGTGGTGGCGGCGCTGGTCCCATCCAAATACACATTCAATGTGTCCACGGTACCCGTCGACTGCGCCTTGTACACAAAGGCCTCGGCCATGCCCGCAGGGTTGGTGTCTATATTGCTTTGAATGGTGGACTGCCCCACCAACACGCCCGAAACCGGCCCGCTCAGGGGCAGCTGGGTCTGGCAGCTTTTGGTCGCGCCCACCGCAGGATCACCAAAGGTCGTCACGCTACACGGCACCGATCCTTGAACATATTTTTGCGACCATTTGTCGCCATAGCCAAAGCGCACCAACGTGCTGCTCGCCAGGGACATCGTTTGCCCCTCATCGGCCAACCAGCTCCACGCCGTGGTGGTCGTGGTTGACCCACTGCTCCAACGCAAGGCCGTCACCGTAGGCCCCGACGCCGAGGCGGCCTTTGAATCGGTGGACGACGTAGACGCCAAATCGCCCCCACCACATGCCACCAAGGTGGCTGCGGCCACCGCGGTCAGGCCCGCACCTTCCATCACACGCCACCCACGGCTCGGGGCGCCCCACAACGTTCTCTTCATGATTGCTCCTCGTTCATTCACAATCGAGCGAGGCGCGCCGCACCCTGCGATGCTTGGCAGCCCACTCACCTGCTGACCGAAATCATTCTGTGAGCGAGCTCAATCAACCCTGTAACAGCCTGTGTCCATCACCCCCCTAAAAACACAGTCTGTATCAGCTGAGACACTCCGGCGAAGATCGACACCGGTTGGATACACAGGAACGTCTTCATGTCGGTCATCGCGGTGGTGGGGTTGGGGTATGTCGGACTGCCCCTGGTGGTGGAATTTGGAAAGCTCGGGCCGACCATCGGCTTTGACATCGTTCCTCAGAAAGTGCAACGCTGTCAGGCGGGGCAGGATCCTTCCAAAGAGATCCCAGATGCCGAGATGGCCCTGGCCGTCCATGCGCGCTACACCCTTGACGCCTCGGACCTGGCGCAAGCCGATCACATCCTTGTAGCCGTCCCCACGCCCGTTGATGCCGCGCGAATTCCCGACTTTGGTCCGCTCCTGGGTGCTTGCCGCAGCATTGGTCCGCACCTCAAGCCCGGCGCCGTGGTCACCTTTGAAAGCACGGTCTACCCAGGCGCCACAGAAGAGGTGTGCATCCCTGCGCTCGAAGCCGCCTCGGGCAAGACCTGGAAGAAAGACTTCTTTGTGGGCTACAGCCCCGAGCGCATCAACCCCGGTGACCGTGAGCACAGCCTCAAGCGCGTCATCAAAGTGGTCTCGGGTGACACCCCCGACACCTTGGATCGCGTGGCCGCCCTGTATGAACGCATCGTCGAGCCCGGCGTGCACCGCTGCAGCAGCATCAAAGCGGCCGAAGCCTGCAAGGTGATCGAGAACACCCAGCGCGACCTCAACATCGCGCTCATGAATGAGCTGGCCATCATCTTTGACAAGATCGGCCTCGACACCCAAGAAGTGCTGCAAGCAGCCGGTACCAAATGGAACTTCTTGTCCTTTCAACCCGGCCTGGTCGGGGGCCACTGCATCGGCGTGGACCCTTACTACCTGACCCACAAAGCCGAAACCCTGGGCTACCACCCCCAGGTCATCACCGCCGGACGTCGCATCAACGACGGCATGGGCAAATACATCGCCGAGCAGACGGTCAAGCAGCTCATTGCCAGCGGCAGTTACATCAAAGGCGCGCGCGTCAACGTGCTGGGCTTGACCTTTAAAGAAGACTGCGCCGACCTGCGCAACAGCAAAGTGGTGGACATCGTGCAAGAACTGCGCAGCTACGGTGTGGAGGTCTACGTTCACGACCCAGAAGCCGACCCCGACGAGGCCCTGCGCGAATACGGTGTCCACTTGCTGCCCTGGGACTCTTTGCCCCGTGCCGATGCCATGGTGGCCGCCGTGGCGCATCGGCGCTTTCGAGAACTCTCGGTCGAGGACATCGGCCGCAAGACCGTGCGTG
>RFSP01000004.1 GCA_009923895.1 Betaproteobacteria bacterium
CACCGGCAGGCCGATCATCGAGGCCAGGATTTCAAGCATGAGCCCGCACCGGGCGATGCCGCCCGACACGCTCACGCGCTCCACCACCTGGCCGTTCTCGCGGTGCGCCCGCAGGCCCAAGGCGATGAGGCAGGCCAGGGCCTCGAGCGACGCCCGGAACCGCACTCCGGCGTCGGCTGGCTCGGATGGGGTCCAGGCGAAGCGGGGACCGTTCACCCCCAAGCTCGGTTCCGCATGGACGAACGGCATCACCCTCACTCCGGCGCACCCCGCCGGCACGGCCCGGGCGCGGGATTCGAGGGCGTTCCAGTCGGGCCTTTCGCCCACCACGCGGTCGAGGTCGGGGGGCTTCACGGCCAGCCGCGCGATGAGCGCATCCAGGTCTGGACAGTGGTTGTGCGCCATTGGGAGGGATGAAGCGGCATCTTCTGCCACGACGCCCGGGGCGCTGAAGACCTGGCGCAGCTGCTCTAGCCCCAAAACTTGTTTGGGCTTTAGCGCAATGGTCCATCGATCCAAATCCCGCAAACTTTTCGGGATTTCCCTGAGTGCCTCTTGGGTCTGTTTCAGCATGGACTGGGCCAGCGGATCGTCATCACGGGCCGCGGTCATCACTGCATTGATCACCAAGCATTGGTTCTTCAAACCAAGACCGGCCAATTCGTCCCCCGTACGGGCGGCCTCTTGAAGCGTCGCCGCTTGGGCACGCGCCACCAATGTCAGCAGCGTCAATGAGGGATCCCTTAACGCCTGCAAGACCCGCTCATATCGGTCCTTGTAGGCTGCAAGCCCTTGCAGCGGTCCGAGACATGAGGCTCCGACCGGCGAGCCCTGTAAAAAATCAGTCCATGCGGCCGGCAATGCCAGCAGTCTCAAAGTGTGACCCGAGGGCGCCGTATCAAAGATGATGTGCTCAAACGCCCCTGTGGCTTCGGTATCGTCCATCAGAGCCGCAAACTCATTGAAGGCCGCAATTTCTACGGTGCAGGCACCGGAGAGCTGCTCCTCAATATTGCTCACCACCTCCGCAGGCAAGGCAGCCCGGTAGGGCGCCACCACCGACTCCCGATAGACGGCAGCGGCCGCACTCGGATTGATGTTCATGGCCCGAAGGCCAGGCACGCCAGAAATGGGCGTGGGAGATGCGCCCAAAGGCGTCTGCAGCACTTCGTCCAAATTGGAAGCAGGGTCGGTGCTGACCAACAAGACCGCCCGACCGCGCTCCGCCAAATTGACCGCCAGCGCACATGACAACGAGGTCTTGCCTACCCCGCCTTTACCCGTCACAAAAACGAAACGTGGAATTCGCTTGAACAGGTCTTCAAAGGGGTCCAAGATGAATGGGGAATCAGAGGCCTTGAGTGCCGTGCGATGCAACGGTGGCAGGCTCAGACGCGGGATACAGACCACGCACCAAGGTGGCGTCCGGATAGCTGCCCTGACTCCAGATTTTCTCGTCAACCAAGATCAGCGGCAGGCATCCCAGCGAATGCTCTTTGAGGGCCTGACTGACGATGGGGTGACTGGCAAACACCGCCGGCTCTTGCCCCAAGTTGTGCCTGATCACCTCCACACCTTTGCGGCGCAGCGACTCCAAGGCCGCAGAAAACCGGACCAGATTGAGATCGACAGTGGGGCCACACACCCCAGAAGGACAGCACTGTGCTGGTTCAAATACCTCGACACGGCTCATGGCAGGTCTCCAATGGCGGGTTCGTTCGCGTGGGTCATACGCCCAACTGCTCGGGCGTCGGGTAACGCCCCTGGCTGATCATAGACCCATCCACAAAGACCACCGGCAATCCGTCCATCCCTTTTTGACGGATGGTGTCTTTGACGACGGGATTGCTTGCAAATTCCTCAGGGTCATACCCCAGGTTGAATCGATGGACGGTAACGCCTCTGGCCAGCAGCACATTCAAGGCTTCTTCGAACGCTGCGATCTCCGCTGCAGCATCCGGTCCACAGGCGCCCGTCAGGCATCCAGTCGCGGGCTCATACACGCTTACAACACTCATGGCTTCACTCAAGAACGATCAACTGACCAGTGGCCTCGTACGAAATGCCTCCAAGGCCTAAAGGATGTCCCTCATGTCCTCCAATCGACCTGTCACATAGGTTTGCATTGCCTGCTGTGCCTGAGCCACATCGCGCCAGGACAGCGCAGCCACCACGTCGCGGGTCATGACCTCGTGGGCGCGCGCAATGCGTTCCCAACTTCCAATTCTCCGGGAAATGAAGAACCAAAGACGCAGATGCAGATTAAAAATCCTCGGCAATGAGTCTGCCAGCCACGCATTGTGGGCCGCTTCCCCCAACACGCGATAGAACTGACGATCCGCTTCCACGTATCGGTCGATATCGGCTTCATCGGTGGCTTTGACAAGCACCAAGTGCAAGCGGCGCAGCTCTTCTATCTGAGTGGCCGTGGCACGCTGCGCAGCCAACCCGGCGGCTTGCGCATCGACCATGGCACGGAATTCATAGATCTGCTGCACGCTAGCCGCCGAGATCTCAGAAACAAACATGCCTCTGTTGGGTTGATGGTTGATCAACCGCTCAATGGCCAGACGCTGCATGGCCTCGCGCAAGGGGGTTCGACCAATGTCAAACTCGACCATGAGTTCGCGCTCGACCAGAACCGCCCCAGGCTCTATCTCCAGGCGTGTGATTTTCCGAACCAAATGCTCATAGGCCACTTCGGACAAAGAGCGGGCAGGCTCCGAGCGCTTACGCTCAGAGCGTTCAGAAACCGGTTTGGGCGCTGTGGCGGGGGCACCGAACTGCACAGCATTACCTCGTAACCATGGCCACCTCGGCCTCCAAGAAAGCACGGTCCATCTGACTTCCGATGAACACCAGCGCGTCTTGCGACGCATGGGATGCCGGCGTCATCTCCAACTGCCCCATCGTATATTGAATCAACGTGGGGCTTTGGTCAGACTGAACAAAACCTTTGACGCGCCAAACGTTCTGCGGCAGCGACTGGAAAAAACGCTCCCAGCGCTGGGCGGTGGCGCCCGATCCGCAATGAACGACGAAAGACTCGACCTCATGAGCCAAGGGCGACCCATCGGCCGCATGTGCCAGAGTTGAATGGGCAATGCCACCCTCATGTGAGTGCGCACTTCCGTGTTGGTGATCGTGATGGTGGTGATGATGGTCGTGGTGGTCGTGATGATGGTGGTCGTGATGATGGTCATGCTCGCATTGTCTCGATGCATGCGAGTGAGTTTCAATGAAGGACCCAGCGCTTGAATTCTCGTGCTGCCATTCAGCCATCAATTCCTGCACCAGGGCAGACGATGAATGGCCCAAAACGACGTCCAAAGGTACACGGCCACGCTCAGCAAATACCAGCTCGGCCTTGGGATTGAGCTCACGCAATCTGCGCGTCACCGCCGTCAACTCAGAGGGCGAGGCCATGTCGATCTTGTTGGCCACCAGCAAGTCGGCAGTCTCTATTTGCTCCAGATAGAAGTCCCCCAGCATGTCCTCCAGCTTGGTCATTTTGGCGCAATCCACCACGGTGACCAAGGGGCCCACTTCGATCTGCTGACTGCCAGAAGCGTGGGCCAAGGAATCCAGCAGCTCCGAAGGCTGAGCAATCCCAGTGGCTTCCACAATGACTCGCTCGACTTTGGCCTTGTCGCGCAACTCCTCGATGGCCATCAGCAAGGATCCTCGCAGTGTGCAGCACAGGCAACCGGAGTTGAGCTCGACGACATCGATGCTGCGGCCACGCAAGATGTCTCCGTCGACGCCGACCTCACCAAACTCGTTGACGATGATGGCCGTCTTGACCGAAGTGCCAACTTGGTCCAATAGGTATTTGGCAAGCGTCGTCTTGCCTGATCCCAAAAAACCAAAAAGCAGATGTGCCTTCATGATGAGGCGGCTCGACGGTCCTGTTCGGCAAAGGTTTCGCCAGTGAAATTCATGCCTTCGACGAATATGTCTTGGAACTCAGGCATGGCGGCCAAGGCGACGTGTTCAATCTTCTGCGCCAAGTCAAAAGAACGCAGCCGCTCCGTCTCGGAGAGCAAAGCCATCTGAGCACCGACAGCCGCCGCATTGCCCATATAGGTAATGCGCTCGGTGGGCAGCTCGGGCAAGAGTCGGATTTTGACCGAGCTCTCTATGTTGATGTAATTGCCAAACCCGCCACACAGCATCAACTCATCAATCTGTTCGTTGGACAGGCCCATGACATTTCGGAGCATAACGATGCCAGAGTAAATCGCACTCTTGGCCAATTGCAATTGCCGAATATCCGCTTGTGTGATTGAAATATCGTGATCCTTGCCAGACTCCTCTTTGTGGACCAAGACGAATTGACGCCCTGACTCACCTTTGAAGAGGCGTTCTTGCAACGCAGGCGACAACCCGGGCATTCCATCCTTGCGCAGCAGACCGTTGGCGTCGATGACCTTGGCATCCAACATCTTGGCACAAGCATCGATGAGGCCAGAGCCACAAATGCCAATGGCTGGAGCGTCTCCGATGACTTTGCAGTTCACGTCGTCATCAATGCTCACGCGCTCAATGGCCCCCAGTGCACCTCGCATCCCATGGCGAATCTGGGCACCTTCGAGCGCGGGGCCCGCTGGGGCAGAGCACGCATAAAGCTTGTCTTTGGATCCCATGACCACTTCGCCATTGGTGCCGATGTCCACCAAGGCACGAATTTGCTCGCTTTCATAAATACGCGTTGCCAAGATACAGGCCATGGTGTCTGCACCGACAAACCCAGCCACGATGGGCAACAAACATACCTTGGCATTGGGGGCCGCTTTGAGCGGTAGTTCTCGGGCCGAATACACCAGCAGATCGCGCACCACGGGGGCATAAGGCGCAAGACCGACGTAACTGACGTCCACGCCCAAAAAGACGTGATGCATGCAAGTGTTGCCCACCACCACGATCTTGTACACACGGTCGGTACTGACACCAGCCTTCTCACACGCCTCACGGATGAATTCATTGATGGCGCTGAGGATCTTCCCTCTCAATGTGGACAGTTTGGTTTCATCGAACTGCGCATAGGCAATGCGCGACATCAGATCACCGCCATACTGCGCCTGGGGATTCAGCCCCCCCACACTGGCCAATTGCTCGCCAGAATTTAAGTCCATCAGCGTGCCCACGATGCTGGTGGTGCCGATGTCAAATGCCATGCCGTACGACTGCGAAACCGTGTCGCCGGGTTCCAGGTCAATCACCTCCGACCCAAAGGTCGTCACGGTCAGGCGACCCTTGTCTTTTCGCAAAAGCCCGGGCACCTTGCGCAAGAGATCCAACGAGACCTGCCGCTCGATTTGCGCAGGCAGTTGCATCAGGATCTCCTCTAGAT
Source organism: Betaproteobacteria bacterium (assembly GCA_009923895.1). Classification (GTDB taxonomy): domain Bacteria; phylum Pseudomonadota; class Gammaproteobacteria; order Burkholderiales; family Burkholderiaceae_C; genus Rubrivivax. The sequence continues at coordinate 5,354 of RFSP01000004.1, forward strand.
CAGAGGTCTGGTGGTGTTCGCCCTGAGGAGTGGAGGCCTGAATGAGATGCTTGACGACACCTGAATCCAGCTGCAGTCGACCTGACTGGGCGAAGTCGACTTGACCCGACAGGATCTGGAAACCTGACTCTGCCTTGGGCGGCATGGCAGTGACGCTGCAGTCGCCAGCAGCATGCGTTTGGCAGGCCAGCCGGAATCTCTCCTGGACCTCTTCGTGTCCGAGTTGCAAGGTGTCTTGCAGCGTGGGAGGAGATACCTGCCCCGACAGGATCTTGACGCGACAGCTTCGACACCTACCACGGCCCCCACAGGTGGCGTCGACCGCGACGCCTGCCAGATGGGCTGCATCCAGCAAGGTCTCCTGTGCACCGATTTCAGCCCGGAGTTGGCTGCCGTCCGGGGCGTGGTAGGCAATCGAGAACGTCATGACTCAAGCCCAGGCCTCTCGCGGCTCCTTCATCAAATTGAGCGCCAACTTCACTGCCTCTACGGCATCACGACCCCAGCCATCGGCGCCGCAACTGTCGGCCCACTCTTGAGATGTGGGCGCGCCTCCGATGAGAATTTTCACCTTGTTCCTGTGCCCTGCCTTTTCAAATTCCTCGATGGTCACCTTTTGGTAGTACACCGTGGTGGACAGCAGCGCAGAGAACCCCACCAAATCGGCCTGGTTCTCCAACGCGGTGGAGATGAATTTGTCTGGGTGGACGTCAGTGCCCAAGTTAATGACGTTGAATCCGGCGTTTTCCAGCATGATCGTGACGATGGACTGGCCGATATCGTGCATATCGCCCAGCACAGTACCCATCACAAAGGTGCCTACCGGTTTTTCTTTGTTGGCAGCCAGCAAAGGACGAATGATGGCCAGTCCGGCCTTCATGGCTCGCGCCGTGATCAGCATCTCAGGGATGAAGATGATTTGGGCCGAGAACCGCTCACCTTGCACGTTAAAGCCCGGGAACAAACCATCATCGAGGATTACTCGAGGATTGATCCCCGCATCCACGGCTTCGCGTACGCGCTTGTCGGCGTATTTGTGGTCGCCTTCTTCAACAGCCTCCCACAAACTCGCCCATTCCCAACCTGCTGGGGCCCGTTCTTGCCAACCCTCGGGCTCTTTGATTTCCGGTTCATCCATGCGAACTCTCCTGTATGTTTCAATCGAAATATCAAACCAGCGGCCACTTGCCGTAAGTACCAAAGTCCTTTTGCGCCTCGAACATCGCAAAGATGTTTTGGATCGGTACATCGGCCATGATGTAGTGAGACGGCGAGAAGATATAGCCACCACCCGGCGCCAAGGTTTGGAAGCACTCCAGCACGCCCCTGCGCACATCCTCCACCTGCCCGCGAGGCAGCGTGTTTTGAACGTCAAAGCCACCGCACAAGGCAATGTCTTTGCCGAACTGGGCTTTGATATTGGCCTTGTCTTTCAGTCCTCCAGTGGGCTGCATCAGGCCAGAGAGGTTGGCACCCAACTCGACGATGTCCGGAAGGATGGGCGAGTAATCCCCGCATGAATGGAACTTGATGAAGATGTCCGGATTCTCCTTGCGGAAGGAATCAAACATGTGCTTCAGTCTGGGCTTGGCCAGCTTGCGCCACATCTTGGGCGACAACATCATCGACTGTTGAGCACCCACATCATCACCCATTCGGATCATGTCGGCACCTTCTTTGATGGCATTGATACCAAGGGCCGTGTAGTACTCGGTCAAGCCGTCCAACACACCCTCAATCAACTCCGGCTCATCGGCCGTCATCAAGAAAAAGTTTTGTGTTCCAACGATGTGAGCGTATGCAGCCTCAATCAGCGTGGAGGACAGGTCCACGATGATGAAGTAGTCTTTCTTGTACTTGTCACACAGGGCCTTGATGGGATCGAGCAATCGGCGATCGTCGGGATTGGGCCACTTCATGGCCTTGAGTTCTTCGTGTGACTTGATCGGGTGAGACTTCGGGAAGTTCTCGGGCACCACCTTGGCTGGCCCCCAAAACTCTTGCGTCTTCTTGAATTCAAGCTCTTCTTCGTGAGTCCGGCCTTCAAGGCCGCTCTTGCCGTAGCCCACACCAAAGTGGTTGTACCAAGTCTCGCCAATCGCTATGGGACGGTGCGAGAACTCTGCATTGATGCCAATCTGGTAGATGATGGCGTCATTGCCTAAGCGCAATTCCAATGAAGGGTCGTGACCCAGTCCGGTACCCGTCTTTTCAATGCCGTAGATGCGGGCAATCTTTTCCTTGGCCTCGTGCTTCATTCGATAAAGCACCGACACTCGGTCCACAGGCTCGTGACGCAAAGTGCGAATGAATCTCTCGCGCGGAATCAGTTCTTTCATGGCAGCTTCCTCCTTTTGTAGAGCATCAGCCTGCTGTAGCAGCAGCGGCATTCGCCTTCTTGGCCTGAGCGATCAAGTAACGCTGGTACTTCAGGTATTTCACCGAGTACTCATCCCGTCCGGTGAGCGCGTTGGCGGCGAACATGAAGTCGTTGAAGTCCTTTGACGGGTTCATGATGGGATCAATCATGAGCGAGTCGCACCCGGCAAGGATGGACAAGGCCACAAAGGTGAAATTGAGGGTTCTACGCTCGGGCAGTCCAAAAGACACGTTGCTGTGTCCACCGAAGATGTGCACCTCGGGATACATTTTTCTGATTTCTGCCACGGCGTCCAGGTAGTGCTGACCAAAGTCCGGGCCGGCTCCCACAGGGAAGACCAATGGGTCCAGGTACCTGTCGTCCATGGCGATGCCGCCTTTGTCCATCAAGTCCATGCAACCCACCAAATTGGTCACGCGCTGCTTTGCGTCTTGAGGCATGCCGTTTTGGCCGCTGGCGTTGGCAAACAGGATGGCGTTGCGCTCTTTGGCCATGTCGACCAGAACTTGACGGCCATCCTCGAGGTTGACAGAGTTGATGGCCGGGCGCCCTTTGGAAGAGTCGTGCGCCTCCAGGCCTGCACGAATGGTCTCGGGGTCTGAGGAGTCAACGGCCAGGACCGCGTCGGTGATGCCCTGCGCGGTCTGAACCAACCAACGCATCCACTCCTTGCGCTCTTCAGGATAAACCGACATCTCGTCGACACACAGGTCGATGATGTGCGCGCCGTGACGCTCCTGGTTCTTGATGGCCCAGGAGATGTATTTCATGTCCTTCTGACGGCAGGCTTCAGCGATGTGCGGAATATTGAAACCGCTGCGCTTGTTGGGATCATCAGGGATGGTCGAGGTGACATCCAGCAATTGCTTATTGCCATCAAGATCGGTGTACCCAATGCATACCTTGCCATCTTGCTGAATCACCTTGGGACTGGTGATCTTGATTTTTCGGGTGGCATTGAAGTTCTCTCCAATGATCACCAAACCGTCGCCTGGAATCTTCATATCTCTTACCTCTTTTAATGGGATCGATCAGGTCTGCCCACCTGGGTTTGATGCAGCGGCCCGACTCCGTAAAGCCCCGACCGGGAGAGTTTTGGTTTCATCGCACAACTGGCCATCAGCTGCACTGGCAACTGAGCACCCTCGAACAGAGTGAACAAGTTGGGGTGATCCTCGAGCGGCCACGTGACTTCTTGGCCGTCGACTTGATAGGTGTACCCCGGGCCCATTCGAGACGTGATGCGGCAGCCCTGCACTTCAAGCTGTTCACGCAGCCAATGCTTGAACTGCCGAGTGGCGTCTTCTATACACAACCAGCCAGCGGACTCCAGCAGCACCGCCTCCAAAAGGTCGCCCGAGTCCGCCAGGTCAATCACCTTTTGGCTGAGCACTTCGCCGCAAGACAACACAAAGGCCACCAAGTGGTGGCACCCCTCCAGGCGGTGTGCAAAGGCCTGACTAGAGAGTCGCACGCCGTCGAGCACGCAAACGCCCTGGTCGTCCATGGCCGTGATTTCGACCGACCGATAAGCCACCTGGGCCTGGCACAAGCTGGCGGCCACAGCCGTCATCTGGGCTGCTGCGTCGCGAATCGCCGCGCGCACGCGCTCCGGATCAGAGTAGCCTTGAATCCTCAAAATGCGCTCAGGCACAAGAGCCGGGGGTCCAGGACGAAAACCTTGAACCCCAGAAGGCAGCGCGAAGCCGCCGGGCACCCGGTGGGACACAGGGTCGGCCTGGAGCAAGATCATTCCCCTCGGATCGGCGTCAGATTCAACATGAGCCAATAATATATTTATTGCTCATGCCTGACTCATGCACCTGACGCAGGCGAGGATTGCGCAATGGCTTGGGCTCGGATCGTCTCGAACTGGGCTTCGAGCTCGGAAGCCACAGCCTTGGCCACATCCACCGCCGAGCCGTCCTGGGTGAGCTTGGGGCCTTTTCGCCACCCCGCCAGATAGTCGTCTGTGCCTCCCAGTTTCCTCTTAGAAGCGACCAAATCGATCAATTCCAAGAACCGTTGGCTGAGGGGCTCTTTGTGAGGCTTTCCCCCCGGATCTCGGGCATCAACTTGAGAAGGAATTTCATGCCAATAGGTGATTTGGTAGTTGGCCATGGTGGACGGGCGCGATGTGGAGCGCTGGGTTTGACACGGGGAAGAATAATATACTATCAATATACCAACGGGTCGGCATTGACCTGCTTTGACCACCTGCGACGCAAAAAGACCACATCCCTGGGTAGCCCCCAGATTCAATTTCCAATCTCAGCCCCTGGGAAAAACCACATGTCCAGCACACCGCGCCCGCCTTTGTCACCAGACGCCGTCTTCTTTCTGCCCGCCCCCCACTTTGCAGACGAGCCGCCAGGCCCGAAGCTGTACTTTTTTAAAGGTTCGAAATTTGCGTCTTGGGATGTGTTGAGCGAGCAACTGTGCCCAGGCTACCCCCGGGACATCTCTGCGCACTTTCCTGGTTTCATGGAATCCACACGGGGTGGCAGACTGCGCGCTGCCCTGCAGGTGCCTCAATGGGGGCGTCAAGTCTTTTTCATGTTCGACGATGGACGCGACCTGTTGACCTGGGACTTGGAACTCGGGCAGGTCGTGCCTGAGACTCGGACCATTGACGAGCTCTTACCCGGCATTTTTACGAGCGATCCGGTCACGCCTGTCTATGCCGAGCTACCGGACAAGCAAGGTGTGATCTACGCCTTCAACGGCAAGGAGTTCATGCGCTGGACGGTCCTGCCCGGCGGCGTGGCAAAGGCCGATGCAGGCTACCCTCGCAAATCGGCCGACGATTGGAAGGATGGGCTGGTGCTGGCCCCCCGCTGCGGGGTCTACCTGGAGTGGCCCAATCGCAGTTCTGCGCATTCCAATCGCAAGATTTATTTCTTTATGGGAGATTTGTACCTGCGATGGGACGTGCCCTCGCACACACGCAACTACCGCCTCGACATCGTGGCGGGGTGGAAGGGGTGGCCGAGCTTTGATTGACGCAAGTTCCACCCGGTAACTCCAAGCGCCCAGCGCATTTAGCCATTCGTTACGCGATGGGGAGACATACCGCATTCACATAACTGCTCAAGCCCAAGGTTTCTAACAATGTCGTTGGTCGACACAGGCGTGAACTCTTTACGCCCCGCAACAGGAGACAGCGACGATGGATATGACAACTCAAGGCATTGCGCAGCGGGATACGCGCCAAGAAATCAGGCAGTTCATGGAAGGTTTCACGCTAGAAACCACACCAGGATCTGCCGCCAAGATTGAGAACTTCAGAGATCACGTTCGAGCGCAAACACCCGTTTACATCACGTTCCTGCCAGGGTCCGACTTCGCCGACACCATCGCCGTGGCCAAGCGACTGCGCGCTGAGGGTCTGGAGCCGATTCCTCACTTTGCGGCCCGCAGCGTCCCTTCCAAGCAATTCCTGGCCGACGGCTTGGAGCGCCTTTGCGGTGAAGCCAATGTGTCCAGAGTTCTGATCATCGGAGGCGCAGTGCCCACTCCTGTGGGTGAGTTCAGCGACTCCATGCAATTGCTGGCCACAGGACTGTTTGACCAACATGGCATCCGTACCATTGGTTTGGCAGGCCATCCAGAAGGCAGTCCAGACATCACCGACGAGGGGATACGGGCAGCACTGAAGTGGAAGAATGATTTTGCTCAACGCACGAACGCCCACCTCTATTTGGTGACTCAGTTTTGTTTCGAGGCCGAGCCCATCATCCGCTGGGACCAGAAGTTGCAAGCCGAGGGCAACCGCCTGCCCATCCACATTGGTGTTCCTGGGCTGGCCACCATCAAGACACTGTTGGCCCATTCGAAGGCCTGCGGCATCGGGGCCTCCATGACCTTCCTGACCAAGCAAGCCATGAACGTTGCCAAATTGTTGACGGTCTCGGCGCCAGACCGCCTGGTGACCGAATTGGCTGCCTACAAAGCCAACGATCCACGCTGCGGCATCGCCGGCGTTCACATGTACCCCTTGGGCGGCTTGAAAAAGACGGCGGAGTGGTCCTACGCTGTGGCGGACGGCCGCTTCAAACTCAATGCCACAAAAACTGGCTTTGAAGTGGACGTACCCGGCTGAGGCCAAGAACTTTGGGCCCTGCGCTTGCACAACGCCTTGCGCAACTTGACAAGTCTCGTCCACAATCAACGTTTGTTGCGTCAACGAATTTAAGTCGGGCCATGAGCCCGATATCGGTATTCTCTGGGGAGTTTTTATGAAAGAAACGCCTTGCCCTGCTTCATGTTGTGAGCAACGTTGCGACACTGTGAAGCTGACGCGCCGCGACTTGGTGGCCGCCACGGGATTGGGCGTCTCCGGCACCTTGCTTCAGCAGGTGTATGCCGCTCCCAGTGGGCCGCAAGACAAGGCCTACCCGTCTTTGAAGATTGCGGATTTGGACAGCTTGAAGCCCGATGTGCCCGTGGCATTCAACTACCCCGATGAAACTTCGCCGGCTGTCCTCATACGACTGCGCGCAGCGGCCCTCGGGGGCGTCGGCCCGGGTAACTCGGTGGTGGCGTTTTCGCAGCTGTGTACCCACAAGGGCTGCCCAGTGTCGTACCGCCCAGAGAGAAAACTCATGATCTGCCCTTGTCACTGGAGCACCTTTGACCCTGCCAAATCGGGTCAGATGGTCATTGGGCAAGCGAGTCAGGCGTTACCCCAAATCCAGCTGCGTGTTCAAGGCAATGCAATCTATGCCGAGGGAGTCACCGGGCTCATCTTCGGTCGTCACACCAACATGCTTTGAGCCCCATGAAGCACGCCCTGCTTCCTCCGCGCGACGCGCAGCGCTTTCACACGGTCTGTCAATTCTGCATCGTGGGCTGTGGTTACCAGGTCTATAAGTGGCCTGAGGCACGAACGGGCGGGCCAGCGCCAGAAGAAAATGCACTGGGACTGGACTTTCGCAAGCCCCAGCCCACTTTTGGCACCTGGATTGCGCCCAACAATCACCGCGTCGTGACCGATCGCGACGGCAGCCGGCACCACGTGGTGATCATTCCGGATTCGGCCTGCAGAGTGAACGACGGCATGGCATCGGTGCGTGGTGCGGGATTGGCTCAAACGCTTTATGCGCCGGATCAGTCCACACGCGTAAGACTCAAGGGCCCCCTCATGAACAGTGGCGCGGGGTTGATGCCTGCCAAGTGGGACGAGGCCGTTGACTTGGGCGCACGCGTCATCAAGGCAGTGATCGATCGATGGGGCCCCGACGCCGTGGGGATGAAATTCTTTGACCATGGAGGCGGCGGAGGCGGTTTTGAGAACAACTGGGCGGTCGGCCGGTTTTTCTTCTCGGGGGTCGGCACGCGCACAGCCTCCATTCACAACCGGCCTGCCTACAACTCAGAGGTGCACGCCAGCGCCGATGCAGGCCTCGCAGCACTCACCAATGCCTACCTGGACGCGCAGCTGGCAGACACTCTTCTCATCGTTGGCGCCAACCCTTACGAAACCCAGACCAATTACTTTCTGGGCCACATGGTCCCCAACTTGCAAGGCGGCACTGTAGAGCTCAAGAAGCGAACGTTCGCCTCTGAGCCGGTGGAAGCGGGGCGCATCATCATCGTGGATCCGCGCAAGACCATGACCGTGTCCACGGCATTGGCGGCGGGCGGCCCCCAACGTGTCCTGCACCTGGCCATTGAACCGGGTAGCGACATTGCACTGCTCAACGCGATTTCTCGGGCGGTCGTCCATCGCAGATGGCATGACGTGGGCTTCATTCGGGAGCGCACGGAATCCCAGACCTACGAGGCCTACTTGCGCTCGTCGTTGGGTGTCGACCAACCTTACTCCACCTTCATGCAGGAGGCTGCCCGACTCACTGGGCTGAAGGTGGAACAAATCGAGCAAGCCGCCGCCTGGATTGCACAACCCAAACCCGGAGGCGCACGACGGCGCACGCTGCTGCATTACGAAAAGGGCCTCATCTGGGGCCTGAAGAATTACGAGAACATCGCCTCCATCGTCGACCTGGGTCTGCTGACAGGCAACGTGGGCAAACCTGGCACCGGCGTCAGCCGCCTGGGTGGCCATCAAGAGGGCTACGTCAGACCACCCTATCCCGGCGGTCGACCCGCACTGAACGTCGACGAAGCCATCCGACGCGGTGAAGTCAAGTGCTTGTGGATTGGAGGATGCAACCCCGTTTTAACCACGTCCCGAGCGAAAGCCTTTGAAGCGGCACTCAAGGAGCGGGGCGCTCTCGTGCGCGAAGCGCTACAAGCCACAGCCAAATCGAGCATCGGCGAACGCGTGACATCGATCGTGGAGGCCCTTAAACAAGGCGGCATGTTCATATTGGGTCAAGACATCTATTTGACCGAAAGCGCCCAACATGCCCATGTCGTCCTGGCCGCGGCCCAGTGGGGCGAAGTGAATTTAACGTCCATCAACGGTGAGCGCCGGCTCCGGCTTTACCCCAAATTCATGGACCCGCCGGGAGAGGCCATGGCGGACTGGGCCATCATGGCCAGATTTGGCCAACGCATGCGGGCGCTGTACCAAGCAGACAAGAACCCCTTGATGGCCAATCGGTTCATGGACTTTGATTGGCGCAACGACGAGGATGTGTTCATTCACGCCCGATATTCGTTCAAGGGGGACGGAAGTGACGGGATGGAAGGCTATGCAGGCGTCACTTACGACCTCCTCAAGAAGTTGGGGACCAACGGCATTCAAACCCCCGTACGCATGATTGCGGGCTCTCCGGTTGGCACCGTACGGATGCACGAAGACGGTCGGTTCTTCACTCCCTCTGGAAAAGCAAGATTCATTGCAGCACCGCAGCCCTGGCCAGGATATGCAGCGGCCGTCGTGGCTCAACGCAAAAAGCACCGGTTCTGGATCAACAACGGGCGCTCCAATCACATCTGGCAAACCGCCTATCACCATCGCCACATTCCGTTTTACAACGACCGCTTCCCCGTGCCTTATCTCGAGATGCATCCCGATGACGCCCGCGGATTGGGTGTGGCCTCGGGAGACATCGTCGAGGTGTTCAACGATGTCGGAGCGGTCAGGGCCATGGCCTACCTTACCGATGCAGTCAAGCGCGGTCACACCTTCATGCTGTTCGGTCAGCCTCGTGGGGCCGCAGGTGATTTGATCGCCGACCACGTGGACCCCGCCACGACCATCCCGTACTACAAGGGTGTGTGGGCAGACGTGCGACGCATTGGCCCCATGCCCGACGCATTGCGTTCCACGAGTTTGGCACCGACCAATGTGGCCTCTTGAATCCATCAAGCCCTTGAGGGTCGGAGGCAAAACCGCTGCCTTCGCGATGACCGTCTGGCTGATGACCGCCTGTTTCGATGGTGCAAATCCCAAAGCCACCTCGTTGCAATTCGCCGGCCAGGACCTGCGCGGTCGAGACTTCTCGGGGATGGACCTGTCGTCTGCCAACTTTGACGGTGCGCGTTTGACAGGCGCAAACTTCGTGGGCGCCAAACTGACAGGGGCGTCGCTCAAAAACGCAGACCTTCGAGAGTCCTATTTGCGTGGTGTGCAAGCCAACGGGGCCAATTTTGCTGAGGCCGATCTTGGCGGCGCTGATTTGACGCTCGCGCATTTGGAAAAAGCGAACTTTGATGGCGCAAATCTATCGCGCAGTCGCCTCGATGGCGCTCAAGCCAATGAAGCCAGCTTTGATCGAGCAGTTCTTTCCGGAGCGCATCTGGTCAAGGCGCAATTGGTTCAGGCACGGCTCCGGGGCGCCTACCTGGAGTCTGCGCTGATGAATCAGGCTGTCCTTCGAGGCGCCATGCTGCAGGGGGCCATCTTGGGGGCGACCGGCGCGGCACATCAAGGGCCGTCCCCTGCAAAACTTGCCGGGGTCGATGCCCGTGAGGCGGACTTCACCGGCGCGCAAATGACCAGCGTCGATCTCAGCGAGGCCAATCTGAAGTCGGCGCGCTTTGTCGAGGCTCGCTTGGAACACGCCAACTTCACGTGGTCTCACGCCGATCTAGCCAATTTTTCCAAAGCTCGCCTGGGATGGGTTCGGGCCTACTCGGCGCGGTTTCGCCACGCACAGTTTGATGGCGCAGTGCTCAGTCAGGCCCAGCTCGAAGGAGCGGATCTCACCGGGGCTTCACTGCGTTCATCCACGCTGGACAACACCAATTTGAATCAGGCCAAGCTAGAAGGCGTAGCCACTGAAGGCGCTCAGGCTCAGCATGTTTTGACTCACGCAACCACCGGGGCGAGCCCGGTCCTGTTTCAGTCGAGGTAGCCATGTCGGACACCCCCACCAACGCGGCCACGTCGCACATCGAGTCCCCAGATCAGCCCCGCTCTGGCGCTTTATCGAGCGTGTCCGATCTCACGCGCGGCATCATCGGTGAGTTCATTGGCACCTTTGTGTTGGTCTTCTTCGGGGTGGGTGTGGTCAATGCAGCCGTGGTGACCGGGGCGCAGGTCGGCCTTTGGCAAGTGGCGGTGGTCTGGGCCATCGGGGTGTCTCTGGGCATTTACGCCTCAGCGTCGCTCTCAGGCGCCCATTTGAATCCTGCCATCACGGCTGTGGGCATGGTCTACGACCGGTTCCCAATTGGCAAAGGCATCTGTTACGTCGTTTCACAGGTGGCAGGCGCTATGACGGCCTCTTTGCTTTTGTATTCAATGTTCGCCGAATCCATTTTGGAATTCGAGAGACGTCATGGGCTCTTGAGAGGGGGCCCAGGCAGCGAACTCAGCGCGATGGTGTTTGGCGAGTACTTCCCCAACCCGGCGGTTTTCGGTACGGCCGAGGACGCCTGGCGCATCGTTGGCCCTCAGTCGGCTTTCATGGCAGAGATGATTGGCACTGCCATGCTGGCGTTTCTGATTGGGGCGGTCACCCATCAGCGCAATTCGTCCAAACCCCCTGCGGCGGCGCAAGCCGTGATCATCGGGCTGGGCGTGGCTGCCATCATCTCCGTGGTGGCGCCGTTGACACAGGCGGGTCTCAATCCCGCACGCGATTTTGGCCCCCGCCTTGTTTCTTGGTTTCTGGGCTGGGGCGACATTGCCATACCCGGACCCCGGGGAGGATGGCTGTCGATCTACGTCTTGGCGCCTGTCATTGGAGCCCTGGTGGGTGGAGGTCTCTATCGGCTATTGGCCAGGCTGATGGTGGAGCCTGAAGAGACCCAGCCCGCGCCTTAAAAGACGCGGGCCCACAACATCTTGGCCGAAGTCTCAGGTGGCGGACTTGAGATTGACACGGCGTGACAGCTCTTCAGCGGACTCCTTGCGCTCACTGTAGCGGTCCACCAAGTACGCTGCGACATCTCGTGTGAGCAAAGTGAATTTGAAGAGTTCTTCCATGACATCGACCACGCGGTCGTAGTACGGGGACGGCTTCATGCGGTCCGCATCGTCGAACTCGTTAAACGCCTTGGCCACCGAGGATTGATTGGGGATGCAAATCATGCGCATCCAGCGCCCCAGGACTCTCATCTGATTGACCGCGTTGAAGGACTGCGACCCCCCGCAGACCTGCATGATTGCCAACGTTTTGCCCTGCGTAGGACGCACGGCACCCACAGACAAGGGAATCCAGTCAATTTGCGCCTTCATGACGCTGGTCATGGCGCCATGTCGCTCAGGCGAGCACCACACCATGCCCTCGGACCAGGCCGCCAACTCTCGCAGCTCGACCACTTTGGGATGATCCTCTGGCGCACCGTCTGGCAGCGGCAAACCGTCTGCGTGAAATATCCGCACCTCGGCCCCCATTTGCTGTAACAACCGGGCTGCCTCATAGGTCAGCAAGCGGCTGAAGGACCTCTTGCGCAGAGACCCATAAAGCATCAATATCCGAGGGGCGTGTTCGGACGTTGCCACATTCGCAAGATGTGGCCTTGCGGGTACCGCGAAGTGGTCAGAAACCAAAGCTGGGAAGGACAGGTTTTGCTCAAAAGAGTTCATGCAATCGAAAGCAGGGGCACTGTCGTTTGCCCAAAGGGGCTGCGACCGCCACTCACTGATCAAGTTGGTCTGATCCCCGAGGATAACTGCATTCGGCTGGCCTGAAAAACCCACGTCACTTCATGCTTTCAAAAGCCACCCTCACGCTGGGTCTGTCTCAGACCATTGCATGGGCGTCGTCGTACTACCTGCCGGCCGTTTTGGCCGCACCCATCGCGCGGGACTTGGGGACATCGACATCCACTGTGTACGCTGGATTTTCTTGGGCGCTGTTGGTGGCCGCACCCTTGGCCCCGGTGAGTGGCAAGTTGATTGACCGTTTCGGTGGGCGTGCCGTATTGATGATCACGAGCCTGCTCTTCGCCATGGGAATGGTGGCACTTGCTTCAGTCAGTTCGATGCTCAGTTTGTTCTTGGCGTGGACGGTCATGGGCATTGCCATGGGTTGTGGCTTGTATGACGCGGCGTTCGCGGCGCTTGTCTACCATCAAGGCCAAAATGCTCGAAAGGCCATAGCCGGCATCACACTGATTGGCGGTTTTGCCAGCACGATTGGGTGGCCCTTGTCCGCGTGGATGGAGTTCCAATGGGGATGGAGACAGGCCTGCCTGGGTTGGGCGGCCATTCACCTGCTCCTGGGGCTGCCTTTGAATGCAATGTTCAGCAAGCCAGGCAAGGCGGCGGTAGCGTCACCCGAGGCTCTTGAGGCGGGAACTTCCCCTGAAGACAAAAAATCGGTCTCGCTGGGGACCACCGTGCTTTTGAGCGCGGTCTTCGCAACATCGTACTTTTCCAGCGTCGCCATGGCCGCGCATTTGCCCGCCCTCTTGCAGGCCGTTGGCGTCACTATGGTGGCCTCCGTGGCGGCCGGGGCGTTGATAGGTCCGGCACAGGTGGCCGGTCGCCTGCTTGAAATCTGGGTGATGAAGAACAGAAATCCCATATGGTCTGCAAGGATGGCTGCATTCGGTCACCCATTGGGCGTCATGACTTTGTTATCGATGGGGCCTGGGGTGGCACCGGCCTTCGCCTTGTTGCACGGACTCGGAAATGGCGTCATGACCATCGTCAGGGGAACCTTGCCGCTGGCCTATTTTGGCGTTCATGGCTACGGAGAAAAGCAAGGATGGCTGGTCATCCCCACCCGCGTGGTGAGCGCCCTGGCGCCCTACGCAGTGGGCCTGGCATTGGATGCCTGGGGCGCAGCCACCTGGTGGCTCACCCTGGGTCTGAGTACCACCGCGCTGTTGGCTTTGTTTTGGCTGCGGGCGCCTCGAAGCGCTTAAAAAATTTCCATCGTGGCCACCGGTGTCGTGAGCCCAGTCACTCTGCAAAGTCCGCAGGGGCCGATGGGATGGCAGCAGATCGGTTTTGGGGGTCCTTGGCAAAGGCGACGAGGATCGTGCTACAAAGTGCATTCCGATTCAAAACTCACATCTAGCGCGAAGATCTATTCATGGACCTGAACTTCACCGCTGAAGAGCTCGAATTCCGAGCCATGGTGCGCCAATGGGTGGCCGACAACTTGCCCAAAGACTTGAGCCACAAGGTGCACAACGCCTTGCGTTTGACCCGCGACGACATGCAGCGCTGGGCCAAGATTTTGGGCAAGAAGGGCTGGTTGGGCTGGGCGTGGCCCCAACAGTTTGGAGGCCCTGGGTGGAACGCCATTCAACGCCACCTGTTTGAAGAAGAGTGCGCATTGGCCGGGGCGCCCCGCGTGGCGCCTTTTGGACCGGTCATGGTGGCCCCGGTCATCATGGCTTTTGGTTCGCCCGAGCAGCAACGTCGCTTCTTGCCGGGCATCGCCAGTGGCGAAGTCTGGTGGAGCCAAGGCTACAGCGAGCCGGGATCCGGCTCTGACTTGGCCTCGCTCAAGACCCGTGCCGATCGCAAGGGGGACTACTACATCGTCAATGGACAAAAGACCTGGACCACCTTGGGCCAGTACGGCGAGTGGATCTTTTGCTTGGTGCGCACCAGCCATGAGGGCAAGCCGCAAACGGGCATCAGCTTTTTGTTGATCGACATGAAAAGCCCTGGCATCACCGTGCGACCCATCATCACCCTGGATGGCGAGCACGAGGTCAATGAGGTCTTCTTTGACAACGTCGAGGTGCCTGTCGATCAGTTGGTGGGCGAAGAGAACAAGGGCTGGACCTACGCCAAGTACCTGCTTTCACACGAGCGGACCAATATTGCCGATGTCAATCGCGCCAAGCGTGAGCTCGAACGCCTCAAGCGCATTGCCAAGGCCGAGGGGGTCTATGACGATGTGCGTTTCAGAGACCAGATTGCCTTGCTCGAGGTCGACATCGTGGCTTTGGAGATGATGGTCCTGCGCGTGTTGTCGGCAGAGAAAACGGGCAAGCAAAGCTTGGACGTGGCCGGGCTGCTCAAAATTCGCGGCAGCGAAATTCAGCAGCGTTACACCGAACTGATGATGTGGGCCGCTGGCCCTTACAGCCTGCCTTTCATCAAAGAGGCCATGGAGGCGGGCTGGCAAGGCGACCACGTGGGCGCCGCCCATTGCGCCCCACTGGCTGGCACTTACTTCAACTACCGCAAAACCACCATTTACGGCGGCAGCAACGAAGTGCAGCGCAACATCGTGGCCCAAACGGTGTTGGGGTGAAGGCCATGACCCATGGATTGCCACGGCCCTGCGGGCCTCGCAATGACGCGCTCGCGCTTCAAGCCCACCGCCATCGACAGGGCCGCAGTGCCTCTACCGTCATTGCGAGGGGCGCCGTTTTCCTCCCCGTCATTGCGAGGAGCGCAGCGACGAAGCAATCCATCTCCCCCAGGAGTCCCCATGAATTTTGACTTCACCGACGACCAACTCTCGCTGCGCGATGCCGTGGCGCGTTGGGCCGAAAAAGCCTTTTCATTCGAGCGTCGCCATGCCCTGGCCAAAGCCGGCGGTCGGTCGCGAGCGGTGTACCAAGAGCTGGCCGATTTGGGGCTGACGGGTTTGACATGGCCCGTTGAGCACGACGGCTTGGGATTGGGGTCTGTGGAGGCCATGGTCGTCATGGAAGAGCTGGGTCGCGCGTTGGTGAATGCGCCCTATGCCGCCGCAGCGCTGGTGGCGCCTGCGTTGATGCAGGAAGCACCTGCACACATCCAAACCCAATGGGCGCCCAAGATGGCCAGTGGCCAGACGCTGGTGGTCTGGGCGCACCAAGAGCCCGGCGCACGC